>JAIROS010000026.1 GCA_031257405.1 Puniceicoccales bacterium
AGCCCTGCGGCGTCCAATCTGTGCCGAATATCGATGGCCGAGTGGATCGCAAAAGTATCGTCCGGGCGCCCTACGATTCGAGGCGTCGTCGCTATGTTTTACCCGGCGGACAAAACTTTTTTTTACTCAATCGTTTGGACGTGCCGACTTCCGGTTTACTGGTGGGGTGCTTCGACGAAACCATTGCGGAAGCCATTCGCCAGTGTTTTTTTAATCGGGAAGTCCAAAAAATTTACTGCGCCCTGACCCGCCACCAAAGGATGCGGAAATCGGGGGAATTTTACGATATTTTAACAGAAAAAAAAGAGCATGGGCATTTGCGGGTTACGTCCGGGCGGCGCGATGAAGCGGTGGCGCGATACTGCGTCGAGGGGGAGCCGGAAATGGGGGGAATTCCGCTTTTAAGGCTGCGCTTGGAGCCCGTCACAGGGCGGACGCACCAGTTGCGCGTGCAGTGTGCGCTGCGAAAAATCCCCATCATCGGCGATAAAATTTACGGCGATTTTACATTAAATAAAAAAATGTGGGCCGTTTTACCCGAAAAAAGATTATATTTACAATCCTATGCCATTAAATTTTTTTACAAATTCCGCGCCCAAACATTTTTGTTTTCCGCCAAAATCCCCTGCGAATTTTAGGTATTGCTTTCCAAAAAAAATTGCAAAAATGCGATTGCATTTACGGGTAGAGCGAGTAATATGGGGTCGATTATGAATAAGGGTCATTGTTTATTTTGGGCGTCATATTTTTACGGGGTGAGTTTATCGGGTGTATGGGGGAAGGTGCCGAATAAAGTGGAAACAATTTTGCCCGGTCCTGCGCCGACGATCGCGGCGACGAAAGGAGGGGAAACTCAGGAAAGTCAAGCAAAATCGGTGCTCGAAAGTCCTAAAATTGCTACGGATAGTAAAGCCACTGGGGAAAATCAAGTTGCTGCGGATAGTAAGGGAAATAAAGTTGCTGCGGATGAACCGATTGCGTGTATAAAATTGTCGGGGCTGCAGGATCTTTTTGCGAATCAAAAGTTCCTGGAATTGTTTGGCCTAAATAATGCGTTGGTAAATATTTTTTTACAATCGGTGCTTCCTCCAATCGGCAAAGATTGCAGTGCTTTGAAAAAAAATTCCAATGTGGGCATATTTACTTTACCGAACCCGGAAGGAACTGCTGAACCTTACTTTACGGAAGGGACTGCTGAACCTTACTTTACGGAAGGGACTGCTGGAAAAGGAAGTCTCTTTCAATTCATCGTTTTTCAGGAGGAGGGCAGTGCGTTTGAAGAATGGTTAAAAAAACAGCAAATCCCTTTCCGAAAGGAAGGGAAATGGATTATCGTGTCGTTGAGGGGAGCATCGTGGCAGGAAATATCGGAGCAGGGTGAAATTTTGAAGTCTTTCGGGAAAGATTTTCCGAAGAAATTAGTGGCCCTAGCGGAGCAGCCGTCGCAATCGGGAGATATCGAAGTGAGTGTCAAACCGCAATATTTGGCGCAATATTTGGCGGAACGATATGAGAAGCAGTTTTCGAGCAAAGATTTTTGGGATTTTGTTGAAATTTTTAATGGCTTCGAAGAACTAAAAGTTAGCGCGGAATTTCCGCAGGATGCGTCCCAAATAAAGTTTAGCGTAGTTAAAAAATTCAACCCTGCCTATTTAAATTTAGGGAAAAACCAGTGTAAAAAATCGAGTATCGGCGAGAATATTGATCAAAAAGACGCCGTCGCAGTAATGCTCGCACAAAATATGCCTGTGTGGATTGATATTGTAAAATTTTTTGCCAATAATACTGTGAGATTTTTTGAAAAAACAGTAAATCCCGTTTATTCTAAGGTGGTTATGCTTTCGGTCGAATTAGTGGACAAGGCGGTGGCAAGTGGAATTGTACCCGAGATATGTAGTATTTCCTTTGTTCCTTGGGAGGGAAAATGCGTTATATCTAGCATTTCCAAGGGACTGGGCTATGATACGCCCGAGGGGTATTTAGAAGCATATAAGTCTTTTTGTACGTTTTTCAATGACGGATTTCAGAAAGTCTTAGATAAAGAGGGAATAAAGGTAGTATTTGCGGCGGACGGCGATACTTCTGCGGGCACTTCCGAAGCGTTTGTCGGTTGGAAACATAAGTTTTTAGAGGACTACAATGGATTTAAGATTTTCACTTACACGATGGATTGTGGGGATTTCAATTTTAACTTTAACTCATCAACTCCTTCTTTACCGGATTCGGCGAAACAGGATGCGTCTACCGCGGAGCCGAATGGGGCGGTGATTGCGTCCAAGGATGAGCGCCGTGATGAAGAAACTACGCCTTCGACAAAGCAAAATACATCTTCTGCGGAGCCAAATGGGACGGTGATTGCGTCCAAGGACGGGCGTCGTGAGGAGGAAACTACGCCTTCGACGAAGCAAAATACATCTTCTACGGAGCCAAAGGGGACGGTGATAGTGTCTAAGGATGGGCGCCGTGATGAAGAAACTTGCTATGTGACATTTTGCAAAGGGGAGGTCGTGGAATCGGATTCCTTATCCCATTTAAGGAGTATCATCGACGGTATTGTGGCCAAAGAATTGCTGGCGGTTGCTACAAAATCGGGTGTGGGCGGTTCGAGCGCTGCCGATAGTGCGGCCCAAAAATCGCCGACGGTTACCGTAGAATCCTGCATAGGCGGTTTTACGGCGGAAACAATGTTAAAAATTCGGTTAGATTTGGGTGAATATTTACCTTATTTGCCGCAACAACTCTCGGAAGTATTGGACGAAGAGGAGCGGAAAACATTGAAGGAATCGGGGTCATTAGAGGAAATCGAAGTGTTGGTAGTGAATTTGAGTGAATTTTTATCGAAGGAGAAGGCTCAGGGGATAATTTCTGGGGAATTGAGTGTCAAAGATAATCAATTGATTTGGAATTTGTCGGTAGAGTACGCGACGATATCCGCATTGATGGCGGCGTTTGGTGCGGCAAAGAAAGGCAAATCCCGAGCGAACGTGGCGCCCAAGGGAACGACGCCGAGGAAGTCGGGTAAAGCGAAAAAAACTTCCACTCCACCCGCACCGGTAAAGACGGCATTCAATTTCCGATTGAGCGATGTGATTTTTGGGGACAGGCAGATCCTCATTCCCGTAAAAATTTTGACGGAAGGTTTGACGAAAGGTAAAGCGATGGGCTGATTAAAAGTCTTTGTTTTTTGAAAGAAATCTGCATAGAGGGGTGTAGATTTTATGGTTGAGTATTGTGATTTTTGGGGATAAACAAATGTTCATTTTTGTAAAATTTTGACGAAATCCAAAGTAATTGGCTGATTAAAAATCTTTATTTTTTGAAAGCTTTATGGCCGAATATGGCGGTGATATTTTGGGCGAAATTGCGGGCGAGGCGTCGTTCCGGCAGATAACCTGCGACAGCCGAAAAATTAATGCGGGCGATATTTTTTTTGCCATTCCAGGAAAAACGCGTCGGGGATGTTTTTTTACCCGGGAAGCATTGGAACGCGGTTGTTGGGGGATCGTCGAGCAAGCGGACGAGGCCGAGGAATTCCGCCACAAATTCGGAGAAAATGGCCAAAATTTTCGCCTATGGGTCGTGGATAATGTGCGCCAACAATTTGTCCTGGCTTTAAAAAAATCGTTAAATATAAGTAAAAATCCAATTTTTGCCGTGACAGGGACCAACGGAAAAACGACGATAACCCATTTATTGCGCCATTTAATGGATATTCCCACGGCGGTGATGGGGACGATTGGCTATGATTTGATCGGAAAAACTTTCCCGGCGCCGCAGACGACACCCAATTTGGAGGAGTTGTATCGCATGATAGCCGCACTTCCGCGGCATGCGGCGTTGGCGATGGAATTGAGTTCCCACGCGCTGGACCAGGGCAGGGCCTATGGTCTGGCGTTAGAGGCGGCGATTTTTTCGAATTTGGCGGGCGATCACCTCGATTACCACGGCAGCCAAAAATGCTATTTCCTTGCAAAACGCAAGCTTTTTTCCGGAGAAAATGGAGAGAAATCCGTCCGAAATATCCTCAATTTGAACGACGCCCATGGCCGGCGCTTGCATCGGGAATTCGGCGGCGTAACCTACGGCGTGAATTGTAAAAAAGCGGACTATAATGCTGATAATTTACAAATTTTTGAAACAAAAACGACATTTCAATTGCACCATCGCGGCGAACAATATTTTTGCGAAGTGCCGTTGCTTGGGATTTTTAACGTGGAAAATGTGTTAGCTGCGACGGCGGCGATCCACGAAAGTCGGGGAATTCCGTTGGGGGATTTGGTCAAAAAATTGAAGTATTTTCCTGGGGTTTCGGGGCGCCTGCAACGCGTTCCCAACGGCCGCGGCCTGACGATTTTGATAGACTACGCGCACACAGAAGACGGTTTGGGGAAGGTTTTGGAGACTTTGGAAGGGATAAAGCGGCGAAAAATAATTACTGTTTTTGGGTGTGGAGGCGACCGCGATCGCACAAAACGTCCGAAAATGATGGCGGCGGCCTGCCGTTTTTCCGATTTAATCATCGCGACCTCCGATAATCCGCGGCACGAGGCTGTAGAAGCCATATTTGGCGACATGAGGCCGGGAATAATGTCCGGTCGGCGCGCTTTATTTGAGCCCGATCGCAAAAAAGCCATGGAATTGGCCCTGTCGGAAGCGCAAAGGGGCGACATTATTTTGCTGGCCGGGAAAGGGCACGAGACTTACCAGCAGATCGGCGACGATAAAATTCCCTTCGACGAGAGGGAGACTGTGGAAGCAATTTTAGCACATTTAAAATAATTTTTTAATAAAAATTTCATATTTTCGGGCCCATTTCCCACTTGCGATGGGGGCATTTTCTCTAAATTTTTTGGGCATGAAGGTTTACATTCACACGCACGGGTGCCGTTTAAATGCGGCGGAATCCCGATTTTTTGCCGAAGCGCTGGAGTCCAGGGGGTACGAGATCGCGCGGGCCATGGATGGGACGGTCGATTGCGCCGTCGTCAATTCCTGTGCGGTGACGGAGCAGGCCGAATCGAAATGTAAACAGACGTTGCGCCAAATTATTCGAACGCAGCCCGACGTCCTTTTGGTGGTTACCGGCTGTTTGGCGGAGAAAAATCCGCACATGTTACTCGACCTCCACCGCCGCATCCTCGTCCTCGGAAATGCCGAAAAACATCGCGTCGCCGATTACCTCGAGCGCTATAGTACGGCGGGAAATGGCCCGGAAATTGTCCACAAACCCATTGAAAATGCCAGTTTTACGTTACCGTGCCTCCTCGATCGCCCCTACGCCAGGCGCTACAATTTGAAAATCCAGGAGGGGTGTGATTTCGGCTGTTCCTACTGCATTATTCCGCGGTTACGGGGGCGGGCGCGGAGTCGTGATTTTAGGAATTTGGTGGAGGACGCGGCGATTCACGTAGCGCGCGGGGTCAAGGAGATTATTTTGACGGGCGTCAACGTGGGGACCTATCGCAATGATTCGAAGAAATTGGCGGATGTAATTGCCGAACTCGGGGCGATTCCTGGTTTAGCGCGCATTCGTCTGAGCAGCATAGAATTTGGGACGATTAGCGACGAAATATTGAGTCAGATGGCCGATCCGGGGAGCAAGCTTGTAAAATATTTACACATGCCGATTCAGTCGGGTAGCGATCGCATTTTACGGCTTATGGGGCGGCGCTATGGGATTGCGGCGGTCGGGGATTATTTAGGCGATGTGGCGAAGCGGATTCCGGGCATAGGATTGGGGACGGATTTAATGGTAGGATTTCCCGGGGAGAGCGGAAGGGATTTTGAGTGTTCCGTGGAACTATTGGAGGGTTCTCCGCTGCAGTACGCCCATATTTTTTCCTATTCGCCGCGGGAGGGAACGGCTGCTGGGGCTATGGAAGGGCAATGGGTTAATCGGCGGGAGATTGAGCGGCGCAGTGAGGCATTACGGGCGGTGAGTCGCGAAAAGCGTTATCAATTTTTGGAGCGGCAGGTAGGGCAATGCGAGGAGGTATTATTCGAGGACCCAGGGGAATCGGGCTTTGCGGGGTTTACGGAGCATTATGCTAAAGTTTTGGTGAAAAATTCCGCGGAGAATCTTCGCAATCAAATGAGGAGGGTTCATTTGGTGAAAAATTGCGGGACATTTCTTTTGGGTGAGTTATGAAAAATAATTAAAAAAGTACTATTCGAGGACCCAGGGGAATCGGGCTTTGCGGGCTTTACGGAGCATTATGCTAAAGTTTTGGTAAAAAATTCCGCGGAGAATCTTCGCAATCAAATGAGGAGGGTTCATTTGGTGAAAAATTGCGGGACATTTCTTTTGGGTGAGTTGTGAAAATAATACAATTAATTTAAATTTTTTCTTGCCTACGGCGGCACCATTCTTACACCTCGGCCATGGGAATCGGATGGAGGAAAAGGGGGGGTGGTTGCGTTAGTTATTTGGGTTGGTTTTTGGGCTGCTTTGTATCGATCCAAATTTGGGCTGCCCCGTCGGACCCCGGAAAAGATCGGGCGAATGGAGCGAGTGTGCATTCCAATGGGGTTTATTGGAGGAAGATCGTAAAAAAAATGCGTACCGTAGAAAGCGTTATGGAGAAGATAATCGCCGAACAATCATCGGCCGCGAAAATTAATCCGCCGGCCCCTAAAAAAAATTCTGCCCCTCAAAATCCTACATTCCTAAAAAAAACGGCACGGTTATCCATTTCGGCGGCTGGAAAAAGCGATAAAAGTGTAAAAATTTTAAATCCCAGCGCGCTAAAGTCGCTTCCCAAAGCAAAGTTTGTTTCTCAAAAAACTTTCGAAAAAAACCCCGAAAAAGTTCCTGAAATTCTCAAAAATATTCCTGAGAAAACTTTTACAAAAATTCCCAGAAGTGTTTCCGGGGAAACTCTCGAAAAAATTCCCGAAAAATTTTCTGAAAAAATCTTTGAAAAAGTCCCAGAAACTTCCAAAAATATCCCCGAGAAAATTGCTAAAAAAGTCCCTGAAAAAACTTCTAAAAAAGTCCCTGAAAACGTTCTAGGGGAAATTCTCGAAAAAGTTTTTGAAAAAACTTCCAAAAATGAAAATTCCAGTGCCTCCAATAAAATAGTGGCAGCCCATTGGGAAAAATTTAAACTCCCTCCAGGGTGCAAAATGCATAATGTCCCCGGAGACGGATTGTGCGGTTTTTGGGCGACCTTGGCGGCATTGAAGGTCAAGGAAAAAGGTAACGCAGCATCCGTCCGCGTGGAGAAAAAGGAAATCTTCGAACTCCTCAAAAGGTTGTCCAACCGAATTGCACAGTTGATTAAAAAAGAAAGTAAAACACCAGAAGAACAGGAAATGATCTGCGAACTCGACCAACTCATCCGCGACGGATACGCTAAAGATTATGACGATTTGTGCCGTAAGCTGGAACAGGGAAAAATGCAGCTAGATTCCCCTTTGGCAATGTTTTTAGCACAGGAAATCAACTATAATATTGTACTCCATTGGGAAGGCGTCCGCAGGGGAGAAAGGGGCCACGTGCGGGAACAGTACGGGGCGAAAAATCCTCGCGGGACAATCATGATTTACTATTCGGGTAACGGATCCGGCGGCCATTATCAGGCGATTATCCCCGCAGATGCGCACGTCGATTTTAATTAAAAAATAAGAAAATATTTTATAAAAATTTAGGAAAATTTTTAAGTTTTTCAGGGGCAAAAGCTGCGCGCTTTGCGCGCAAAAACATGGATGGAATCCATATTTTTCAAGGAGCCGGGAGGCTCCTTGAGCTTTTGCCTGAGCCGGTATTTACTGCTTTCGGGGCCTATTATTTTGAAATTTATTGCCTTGGAATTTGCTTAAGATCTCCGGAGTTTTTTTATAAAAATTTTGGGCCTGCGAATGTTAATTTTCAATAAAAATAGGAAAATTAAGCTAAAAGTATTGACAGAAAAAGAAAATAGGCAGAGGTATAGAGGCATGGAAAGAATATTCAAAGTTTCGGCCATACTTGTAAGTTTAATGTATGGAAATAATGTGTGTGGTTCAGCTAGAGAAGCAGGGTTAAGAGCGATGGAGGCTCGGCGAAAAATGCAAGAGCAAAGGCAAGCAGGACAAGGGCAGACGGCGGCCAATCCGCCGCCGCCGCCCGCGCCAGCGAGGACAACTCCGCCGCCCGCGCCAAGACCAGCGCCAAATCCACCGCAGACGCAGACCACGCCGACACCACAGCCACCGCGGGTAACGCCAAATCCACCACCGGCTCCGCCAAGACCGTCAACGGCAAAAATAGTAGGGCAAGAGCAGCTAAAGCCGCAGCCGCAGCAACGGCAGCCGCCGACAAATCCACCACCGGCTCCGCCGCAGGGGGAAACATTAACGCCGGAGCAAAAAGCGGCCGAAGAATTTTTCGAAACTGGGGGAAAAGCTTTTTTGGTTTTGACAAAAAATGTAGTGGAGGAAATTATGACAGCGATAGAGTTTGTGGAATGGCGGCATGATTTCAGAAAAGAACTGGAAACTTTCGGGATAAAAGTAAATGCTCTTGATATTAGTAGCGGGCGCAAGCAATTGTATGAAAATTTGATTCCTGTGGGGGGTGAGCTGGATACACTTGGGGCTTCGATACAAAAAATCTCAGATAAACTGGGTGAGTTTAAGAGTAAATTAACAGGAAAAGAACAGTTGAATTTTAAGTTAGGGGCGGAGCATTTAAGTAAAAAGATACGCTTTTATCGTGATTCTGTAAAAAAGTGGAAAGAGAATATAAGAAAGTTGGAAAAGGAGGATGTTGCTGATGTTGGGAAATGGAAAACAACCATCTTAGATGATGTGGAAAATTTAAAGAGAAAACTAAAGGTTCCAGCGAAAGAGGGAACCATTTTAGAGAAGTCAAGCGACGTCAAGCCACGGCCGGATGGTGCCAGCTCCCAAGAAGAGGAATCTCAAAAGAGGAAAGAAATAGCAGAACTTCAACGACAGATAAAAGGGATTAAGGAACGGGAAGGAGAGCTTGGACGTGATAGTGACAAAGGGTCAAATAATGATTTGCCGCCGAATTTAGATGAGCTAGTCGAATCCGCTACTTCGGACAGCGAAGGCGAAAATTCATCTTCGGAATCAGAATCGCCGCCACCACAGCCGTCTTCGAAGAAGAAAGCAGGATCAGGTTCGAAACCGAATTTTTCGCATCAGACCATAAACCCGAAATCGAGACGGACGTCGCCACCGCTGTCTCAAGACACAGAGATAAATCAAGAATTGGCCGACTGGTTTAAAACAGGTAAAGGTAGCGAGAGACTTACGATAGACTTTGTTAATGATTTTCCTTTGGAAAATAGAGTTGCTTTAGGAGTATGGTTGAACGAAGAGGGTCGACAGGTGAAGGTAGGGAGAAAAAAAGTAATATTTAGAAATGCCAAATGGGGGTCTGGGGAAGCAGTTGCTATTGTAGATGTGTTGGTGAATCTCAGAAAAGCGAAGTACAACGACGACAAGGGCGCTTTATATGGCGCAATACTAAAGGGGGTAACTGAAATTGAAATAAAGAAAAGGCAGACTGCAGATGAAAATGAAAGTTAATGCGTACTTCTTTGTTTGAAATATAAAATAATATTGATTTTTTCTAAAATCATAAAAGATAGTTTCACAGCAGTGGAGCTTCTTTCATGCTTGGTGGTGTAATGGTAGCACAACGGATTCTGGCTCCGTTTGTCTAGGTTCGAGTCCTAGCCGAGCAGCCAATGAAAATTAGTGTCATCGGATAGCGAGGATAATTCGTAAGTGTCGTCGAGTTCAGAGGCCATGTAGGATTCTTTTATCGCCGGTATCGAACGGCTCAATGGAAAAACTCAGGGTCTCACCATCGGCGTTGGAGGACGTAGAAGCGGTGGGTGGTTCTGCGGCGGAGTATCGCGGCGTAATTAGGGCGGAAGTCGTCGGTGCCTTTTCTGTTTTGGCGACGGAAATCCTGGAGTGCCTCAGGGAACACAAAGAGTCGTTGGATTTGGAAATTTACAAGCGCGCCAAGTCTGCGCTCAATATCGCGGTGCAGGTATCGTTGGGGATAGAGGTTGTAATGGATATGGGGGAAGTGTTTTGTCCCAATGGTTGTTGTTTATTGCTCTAGATTGGCGGCCGGGGAGTCGCGCGATTGCTGGCGGTGCGAAAAATATTGCCTTTCCGTTTTTTCTCTGCAAATTCGCCGAAGGCAAGGGGGAGTAGCTCAGTGGATAGAGCAGCGGTCTTCTAAACCGAAGGTCGAGGGTTCGAGTCTCTCTTCCCCCGCCAGCCGGTCGCATTTTATATATTTTTTTATATATTTTTATTTTTGCCGTACTCCATTTTAGCCCGGCGATTTTAAGGATAAAATTTAAAAAAAATGTTATTATTAAAAATACTGCCGAGTTCAATGCGAAACAAATTCGGATAAAGGGCATGTAAAAGGTGAAAAATTTTGAGGAGGCACTCTTTTGAAGAGGTGGATTTCTTTTGCTTTTTGATAAAAAGAGGCTGGAAAACTTTAAATAAATTGTAATAACAGAGGCGTGATTATTTCGCAGGAGGAATTGCTATCGTTTGTATGGGCGAAAAATTCCCGGCCCCACGACCGGTTGGGCATGCATCGGTGGGTGAAAAATGGGAAAAAACGGATCGTCGTCCGAGCTTTTGTACAGGATGCGCGGCGGTGTTTCGTGATCGATGAAGCCGCAGAAAAAATATATCCCATGCAAAAACTCGACCCCTCAGGCTTTTTCGAAACCTCCATTGGCGTTCCCAATTTCTTTAAATACCAGCTGCGGACCGAGGATTTTGCAGGAAATTTCAGGACTTTTGAGGACCCTTACGCCTTCCCGCCGGCCCTTTCCGATTACGACCAGCACCTCTTCAATGAGGGTAAGCACCGAAAAATTTACGAAAAATTGGGGGCGCACGTTCTGACGTTGAATGGCATTGGGGGGACGAGTTTTTGTGTTTGGGCGCCGAATGCCCGCCGCGTATCGGTGGTCGGGGAATTCAATCGCTGGGATGGGCGCTACGGATTGATGCGCATGCTGGGATCGTCGGGGCTGTGGGAACTGTTTGTGCCGCAAAATTTGGTCCATTGCCGTTATAAGTACGAGATCGTGGGCGCCGACGGTACGTTGCGTTTGAAAACCGATCCCCACGCCTACGCCTTCGAATGCCCCCCCCATAACGCTTCCATTGTGACGGATACTTCGGCCAATTTCCCCTGGAATGATCAGGGTTGGCGGGAAAAAACAAGCGATTTTCGTTCGGACGCCCTATCGATTTACGAAGTCCACGCGGAATCGTGGCGGAAGGTCGTCGGGGAAAATAATCGGGCCCTGAGTTACCGCGAATTGGCTCCCGTGCTGTGCGACTATGTGGGCGAAATGGGTTTTACGCACATCGAATTGATGCCGCTGATGGAGCATCCTTTTTTAGGTTCATGGGGGTACCAGGTGACGGGTTTTTTCGCGCCAACCCACCGCTGCGGAACCCCCGACGATTTCCGCTATTTCGTGGATTACTGCCACCAAAGGGGAATTGGCATTATTTTGGACTGGGTGCCGGCCCATTTCCCGTCCGACGCCTTCGCCCTCGAGTACTTCGACGGCACACACCTCTACGAACACGCCGACCCACGCCAGGGAACCCATCGGGATTGGGGGACGTTGATTTTCAATTACGGGCGAAACGAGGTGCGCAATTTCCTGATCGGGAGCGCCCTCCACTGGTTTGACCAATTCCACATCGATGGCATTCGCATCGACGCCGTCGCCTCCATGCTCTACCTCGACTACTCCCGCCAGCCGGGGGAGTGGATCCCCAATCGCTACGGCGGCCACGAGAATATCGAGGCCATTGAATTTTTACGAGAACTTAACGACAGTATCCACGAATATTTCCCCAAGGCGATAACGATAGCGGAGGAGTCGACGGCATTTGGAGGGGTGACGCGGCCGACGGATTGCTACGGATTAGGGTTTGATATGAAGTGGAACATGGGTTGGATGCACGACACGCTGAGTTATTTTTCCCAGCCCACCATTTACCGAAAATTTTACCACAATCGGCTCACATTCGGCATGCTCTATCAGTATTCCGAGCGTTTCATGCTAGCGCTTTCCCACGACGAGGTGGTCCACGGCAAGCAGTCTTTGATCCACAAGATGCCCGGCGGCGGTATGGGTGAGAAGGCCCAAAATTTACGGGTATTATATGGATTAATGTGGGGGTGGCCCGGGAAAAAATTACTGTTCATGGGCGACGAATTCGGCCATTCCGACGAGTGGGATCACGGGAAAAGTTTGGACTGGCATTTGTTACAGTACCCGGACCACGCCGGTGTGCAGCGTTGGGTACGGGACCTCAATTTTTTTTACCAAAAGGAGCGATTTTTATCGGAATCGGATTTTGATCCCCAGGGATTTTCTTGGGCGGTAGTGGACGATGCGGATAACAGTGTGGTTGCATTTTTTCGCCATGGGAAAAATGGGGAATGTTTACTGGTTATTTGCAATTTGACGCCCGTGACGCGGCGGGATTACAAAATTGGCGTCCCTCGAGTGGGCCATTGGCGGGAGGTTCTGAACGGCGATGCGGAGTGCTATGGGGGCACGGGGACGGGCAATTGGGGTGGTTGTTGGACGTGCTGCGGCGTGGCCCATGGCTATGAACATTATATTGCGCCGGTGATTCCCGGGTTAAGCGCGTTATTTTTTCTTTTTGCTGGGGGAGAAAATCATTCTTCTTATTGACAGTTGGTCAGAAAATTCAAAATTACTGGCAGTTTCCCCGCGGATTTTTTCTAAAAAAATGTAAAAAACGGCTATGGAATTGAGAGACACGTTAAATTTACCGGCGACGGATTTCCCCATGCGAGCCAATTTAGTGGAGCGCGAGCCCGAACGCATGCAACATTGGGACAAAATCGATTTATACGCAAAAATTCAGGAAAAAAATGCCGACGGTTTGCCTTTTATTTTACACGATGGGCCGCCTTTTACAAATGGCGATGTGCACATTGGTACGGCGCTTAACAAAATTTTGAAGGATATTATCCTGCGTTACAAGTCGATGCGCGGGTTTCGGACGCCCTACGTACCCGGTTGGGACTGCCACGGCCTCCCCATCGAACACAAAGTAACGAAGGCACTTCAGGAAAATAAAACGCCATTGGCGACGAGTGCGCTACGGGAGGAGTGCGCTAAATTTTCGCGTGGGTTCATGGAAAAGCAGCGGAAGCAGTTTCAGCGGCTGGGGATTTTAGCGGATTGGGCGCGCGAGTACAGGACGCTGGAGCCGTCTTACGAGGCATCGATTTTAGAAGTTTTGGCGGAATTTGTGGAACGGGGGCAAGTTTACCGGGGGAAGAAGCCGGTTTACTGGTCCATTCCCTGTCGGACGGCGCTTGCCGAGGCGGAGATCGAGTACAAGGAGCACAGGAGCCCGTCGATTTACGTCAAATTTCCCGTCGCCGAGCGCGATTTACCATTTTTTAAAGTCCGCGGGAAAATTTCCTTTGTCATTTGGACGACGACTCCGTGGACGTTGCCCGCCAATTTAGCCGTCGCGATTCACCCCAAAGTCGAGTATGCATTGGTAAGGGTGGGCGATGAGTATTTTATTGTTGCGGGGGCATTGGTTGGAGCGTTTGCTGAGAAGTGTAATCTCGGGCAATGGGAGATTGCGGGGAGATTTTTGGGTTCGGACTTCGAAAATTTAGCGGCGAAACACCCCTTCATTGACCGGGAAAGCCCCATTGTTTTTGCGGATTACGTCACGGTGGATGCGGGTACGGGGTGTGTTCACACGGCGCCTGGCCACGGTTTGGAGGACTACGTTACGGGGTTGAGGTACGGGTTGCCGGCCTATTGTCCGATTGACGACGGCGGTTGTTACGTTAACGATGGGCGGATTCCGGGGGCATTTATTGGGGTGAGCGTACTCGATGCGGATGGCCATTGTGCGGCCAATGAAGTCGTGTTAGCGCGCCTGAAACGGGAAAATGTTTTGCTCGGATTGGAGCCGTGGTTGCACCAGTACCCCCACTGTTGGCGTTCCAAAACACCCGTCATTTTTCGCGCCATGGACCAGTGGTTTATTGCTTTGGACGAGAATGGCATGCGTCGGCGGGCACAGGAAGCGATTGCGAAGGTGCGCTGGATCCCCGATTACGGCGAAAATCGTATCCGCGGATCGGTTTCGACGCGTCCCGATTGGTGTATCAGCCGCCAACGCGCTTGGGGAGTCCCTTTGCCGGTATTTTTCGACGAGGCGGGCGAAGCGCTCCTGGACGCCAATGTGATCCGTGGAATTGCGAAAAAAATTGAAAAATTTGGTTCCAATTTTTGGTTTAACGGCGAGGTGGACGAGATTTTATCGGGGATCGATCGGCCTAAAAATTTCCAGGGGAAAATACTTAAAAAAGGCACGGATACACTCGACGTGTGGATTGATTCCGGGGTGAGCCACTACGCCGTTTTAAAAAAATGGCAAAATTTATCATTCCCGGCGGATTTGTATCTGGAGGGGAGCGACCAACACCGCGGCTGGTTCCAGTCCTCGCTACTGACCAGCGTCGTCATTAATGGGGGCGCAGCGCCTTACAAAACCGTTTTGACGCACGGATTTATCGTGGGTGAGGACAAGAAAAAAATATCCAAAAGCGATGGTAAACCGCAGACGGCCGGCCGTTACGTCGACAAATTTGGGGCCGATGTGGTCCGCCTGTGGTTTGCGTCGGAGGATTTCAAATCGGACGTACCGATTT
>JAIROS010000013.1 GCA_031257405.1 Puniceicoccales bacterium
AAATATGGGATTAAATAGCATGAAAACGGGCAGGAGTGTCACGTCTTTAACGTTGGGCATCAGCCGGTAAGTCAGTCGCAATTTACTCAGCTGGCTAGCAAAATTGCGGTGCTTGTAAACCACTCCCTTGGCCGGCCCCGTCGAACCGGACGTGAATAAAATGGCGACGACGTCCTCGGGATCCATCTCAGCCATGGATGTAGCGGCAGTCTGTCTCTTCGCAAAAGAGCGGTGTACGGCAATGACCTGTCCCTTAATTTTTAAAATTCGTGTAAAAATAAGCCACTTTACCCGCGGGCCACAGATAATAAAATCGGGTTTTGAAAAATTTCCCAGCCGCGCAATTTCCCTGAGGCCGACGCCGGAATCCAGTAAAATCGGAATGGCTCCCATGCGTACGAGCGCAAAAAATGTGCACATCATCTTCGTTCCGGGGCGTAGGAGCATCAGTACGCGCGAACCTTTTTGGATTCCTTTTTTTGAAAATTTTGTAATATATTGGTCAATTCGCCCGTCAAATTCTCCAAAACTCAGGCGGCGGCGAATCACCGCATGCCCTTGGCGCGTCTTTCGCATTTCGATGATCGCGTCCATGGACGACATCGCCGTCCCGTATTGTTTGATGGCCTGCGAGAGGTTGGTGCCCATGGCCGTCTACTTCTTTAAAGCCATTTCGCGGTCCAAAAGCGTCGGATGGGAATAGTAAAATGCCGCGAAAATCGGGTGGGGCGTTAAATTGGACAAATTTTCCCGGTGCAATTTTCTTAGCCCGGAAATCAGCGATTCCCCCCCGCCAAGCGCCGCCGCCGCAAAACGATCAGCCGCATATTCGTGCCGCCGCGATAAATACTTGAAAAAAGGCTCGATCCAAAACGTTATCCCCGGAATGGCAATCAAAAATACGAGGATCAGCGGAACCGGCGAATTCATGTGCCACGCCGCAAAACCAAAACTGCTTAAAAACCACTCCGTGCCCGAAAGATAATGTAAAATTCGGAACCCTAACAGTGTAAAAATGCTCTCGATGATGAGGACCGTCCGGATGTGTTTGTACTTGTGGTGGCCGATTTCGTGGGCGACGACGGCGGCAATTTCCTCCGCCGACATCTGCTGAATAAGCGTGTCGTAGAGGACAATGTGGCGAAATTTCCCCAAACCAATGAAAAAAGCATTGGAGTGCGTCGAACGCTTACTGCTGTCCATCGTGTAAATTTTATTTACAGGAAAATCGACCGCTTGGGCAAGAGCAATCAGGCGATCTTTGAGTTCTCCGTCGGGTAGCGGCGTCAATTTGTTAAAAATCGGCAGGATCAATGGGGGATAAATGACGACCATTAGCATCTGAAATATCGCCAGCGCAGCCCACCCTAAAATCCACCAGGTGTCCGGAAACGTCTGAAATAAATATATAATCGCGGACACTATCGGCAGGCATAGGGCAAAAGTCAAGACAATTTCTTTGATTTTATCGGTCCAAAAAATCGCCTGCGTCGATCGGTTAAATCCAAAAGATTCCTCCAAACGAAATTGGCGCCACCAACTAAAGGGCAGAAAAACAAGCGATAAAGTGACTTTTACGCACAAAAGTACCGCCGCTTGCCCCACGATTTGCGGCCCAAAAATACTCGTAAAAATCCCGAAAAGCCAGGGAAGTAGCCCGAAAAATATAATAATGACGGAAAAACCGAGATTAAGCGTATCGCAAAGGGAAGAAAAAGCCGCCTTAGTGAGCGTGTAATCGACGCTTTTTTGGTAAGTCGGGAGGTCAATAAATTGTTCGAAGCCGCTGGGGATTTGGGCACGGTGCCGGAGGATGTGTTGGCTGTTGATTTTATCCAAAATTTCTTCCATAAGCCACTTTGCCATCAAAAGTAGGACAAGCGCCATCGTAACGGGGTTCGCGCACATAGATGCCCAACATCTTCCAAAAGAATCGGCCTTTGTCAACGCAATTCAAAAATACCCCCCTTTGCGCTTTACCAACGGAATTTTAGCACTGCGGCGTCAGGATGCGACATTTTTACCCCTCTTTGCCAAAGCAGTTTTGCACTCTTTCAGGAGTAGTTCTCGCATGGGATCCGTTTTGGGCAACTCTTCGACGGCGCGCAGGAGGTGGGTAAGGTTGAGCCGTTTGCCTTTATTGTCCAAATTTTTATATTGTTCAATTAATTTTTTTACATCTTCTTTATTGGGCTGGATATTAGCGGGCGGATTTTGGAGGGCTGCGCTATGGGTAATGGCGACTTGTGCGGCACCTGCCATGGCCATGACGGTAAGGGAATCGCCGCCGGGTTCTAAAGATTGGCCAGAAAATTTTGTTAAATCGAGGTTATTAAAAATGGACATGAGCGATGCAAATGCGCGCACCATTTCCGTTTGCATCTTAAATTCTTCGTCGTACCACTGTTCCATTTGCGATTCGCTACCCGTTTTATCAAGGAAATCGAGAATACCGTCGCTATCGGTATCGGTATGGAATACGGCGTCGAGGAACGCCTGGGTTGCGGGAGAAACGGATTCGCTATTTGGGTTTACATCGACGTGGTCGGGGATCCCATCGTTATCGGAATCCTCAATGGCTTCCATATTGCCGACTTCTTCCGTTGCGGCTACGGTTTTCATTGCAATTGGGTTGGCGCTCGAAATTTCTATGTCATCGGTTGGAGGAATGTCCGCTCGATTAGCCTCAATCGGGAAAGCATCTGCGGCGGGGGTGATGGGCGAAGAATGGGAGGCGCTATATTCACTTGAAACTGATTCGGGGCCGTCATCTAGCCCCATCATGCTTCGGATGACGTCGAGCCGTTTATCGCCCGATGAGCCGGCTTCAATGGGGTCGATACTGCTCATAATTAGATCACGAAGTTGAGGTTAGGGGAAAGGGCGGGGCCTTCGAAGGCGGTGTCCCTGTCGGAGACCATGGTTTGGAGGAACTGAGTCAATTTTTCACGCAATTGCGAGACCGTCGAAAAAAATGCCCCAATGGCTTGGAGGAGGAGTTGTTCGTCGAGATTTTTTGTGGGAATCAGCCGCGAAAGGACGAATTTATTGGTTTGGATGTCGATACCGATGACGCCGTGGCCCGTCGACGTGCCATGGAGGTTAAGTTTTAAAATAAATTCAAAAAATTTTTCCCGATTATTAAAAGGAACTTCACCGATGACGGCGTAAACGTAGAGCATTTCGTCGTTATTGGGCAGCTCGATGATCGTCTCTTCGCCCGTCGATTTCCGCTTGATATTGCACAAATTATTGTCGCCGAGCACGATCTGAAAGCCCAAATCGGTGGCGATCGACCGGAAAAGTTCGTTCACTCTTTCGCGATTATCCATATCCATTTTTATTCTACAAAGTTTTTAAATTTTACAAGTATTTTTTTAAAAAAAGCTTGAGCACCGCCCAAAATGGTCATATTTTCCCTTTTAATCAATGTGGAAAAATTTTTGGGTATTATTTTTACAATTGGCATCAAATTTTACGTATGGGCTTTCGATTTCGTGGCCGACGGCGACTAGTCCCATCGCGAAAGACGCTCCGCTGGGGATCGACGGTTGCATTCAGCCGACGGAATCGGGGCGATTGGAGTCCGGAAAATTCGGTTTTGTGCGGGAAAATGGGACGAGATTCCACGAAGGCATTGATATAAAATCCTTCGAAAAAACGGAAAATAATGTCCCGGCGGACAAAATTTACGCGTTCATGGACGGGAAAGTAGCCTATGCCAATCGCTCTCCCGGCGCGAGCAGCTACGGGAGTTACGTCGTCGTGGAGCATGAACATTTTTTGACATTATACGCCCACCTCGCTTCCGTGGACGTCGTTGTCGGGCAAGCGGTGAAGGCCGGCGAAAAAATCGGAATTTTGGGCACCACTTCCAATTGTGCGAACATTCCCAACGCGCGCGCCCATGTCCACTTTGAGATCGATTTTCGGATCGGCGACGCCCATACTTTTGCGAAATGGTACGGGGAAAATTTTGGGGATAAAAATGCTCACGGCACTTTCAACGGCATAAATTTGGTCGGCATTGATCCCATTGCGGCCATTGAAAAATGGCTCAAAGGAACAAAACCGGCTGATTTTTTTGTCGGCGAACGGGAAGCGGCGACGATTCAGATCGCGAGTACGCATGTGCCGTCGTTTGTGGAGCGGTATGCGCCGTTGGTTGCCCGGGGTATTGATCTGACGAAGCCGGTAAAAGGTTGGCGGATTGAATTCAGTTGGTTTGGTTTGCCCCAAAAATGGACGCCACTTTCCGCAATCGACCCAAAAGATCCACCGTTGAAATTGGTTTCATACCGCAAATCTCAAAAGCATAATGCCCTTTTGCGGGAGGTCCTCAGAGAGGAAGAAACGGGAATCGCCATTGGCCCGCGGCTGATCAATACGTTGAAAAAAATGGGTTTCGATGTCAAGTAAAAAAATAATTATTTTTTTCGCGGGGAAAATTTTTGCCTCAACACATGTGCCACAGATACTAAAAACCCAATGGACGAACCGACAAGTAGCAGCCGCGTTACCCAAAAATATGAGCCAAATTGCCGCGCATAGGCGAAAATCGACGGCGCAATAGCCGCAAAAAAAAGAGCAATCGCCGAAACCATAGACATAATTTGCCCCAAATGCTTCCGCCCAAATAATTTCGCCCAGGGGACCGAAAAAATAATGCCGTATAACGCCCAGTTTACCCCAAAGAAAAAAACCCAAACGTAAAAACCTACCCGCCGATTAATGTATTCCAATAAAATCGCAACGAAAATCCCTACCAAAAAAGTCGCTACCAACGCAAAACGAATCGAAATCCTGTCCAAAAAAATGCCAAGTAAAAGACTAAATACCGCACTTATTATGGCTGCGGGCGGGAAAATGTCCATGGCGTTGGACGTGCAAGCATGCATTTCGCGGAAAATATCGACGATGTGAATCTGAAAACCGTTGGTTATGAAAACGGAGTTGGCAATGGCAGCCATGAAAATCCAAAAATCAAACGTCCTAAACGCCTCCCCAAGCGTCTTGTCCCGGATCAATGTTTCGTCGAGCACAGCGTCCTTCGCGGGATCGGGTTCGGCGTCGAGCGCTAAACCAATCGACTGCGGCGAGTCGCGACACGTCCCCCAAATGATCGGTACAAAACAAAAAATCGTCGCCATCCCCAGGATTTTCCACGTCTCCAAATGCCCGAAATGCGTCAGCAATAGGTGCGTGAGCGGCGGAATCATGCCAAATATGACGGAAGTAAATACCCCCGATAACCCCATCATCGTACAGCTTTTGCGGTCGTACCAGAGGAGAATCATCAGGCGGCTGGCTAGCGGAACGAGGTTTTGCCCCAGCAATTTGAGGAGGAAAAATCCCACAAATAAAACGCACACCGCGCCGGTGGTGGACGAAGTAATGCGTTGGATAGAGCCGATAAAAACGTCGATGTGGCCAAAAAATAAATACGTTAGGCCGAGCGCAATCCCCGAATACGTCATGGCGCGGCGGGTGCCCGAACGGTCAAATAAACGCCCAAAAAAAGGAAGAAAAAAACTGCTCGCCACGGTCGCAAAAAATAAAATATTGCTGTAGCACACGCGCGAAATCCCCAGGGTTGCGATGAGGTGTTCGGTGAAGGGTGCGATGCCGGCCGAGTGCCCGGAAACACTGATCAGGCGCCCGCAGAGTGACGAAAAAAAGATGACCCAGCCGTAAAAAAATGGTATACAAGCGGGGGAAAATGGAAAATGGGGTTCGAAAATTTTTGATGCCTTTGCCATGATTGGCCCTCAGTGCTACGGTTCTGGGGAAGTTTTCAAGTTTTAAATTGCCGCAAATAATTTTTTATACGTCCGTCGCCCTGAAATTTGTGATCGCCAGAAGTCGCAACGCCCCCAGAAATTCGGTGATTATGGGCTCAGCGCGCTCGAGGAAATGCCGATCGCGGTGCATAATAAAGCAGCCGCTCCCCGACCCCGTCAAACAAGGATGATAGCCGCATTTTCGCAGCCGTTGGAAAAGCGATTTCAGCGGCGGATGGGCGTCCAAAACGGAGTCTTGGAAAATATTATGGGCGATATTTTCGATATTTTTTATTCGCAATAACGGTTGGTTGATGATTTTTTCGGCGGGAAGAGTGGGGAAATTTTGTTTCAATTTGTCGTAGGCCGCCCGCGTAGAAATGGCGATATTTTCGATATTTTTTATCCGCAGTAACGGTTGGTCGATGATTTTCTCGGCGGGAAGAGTGGGGAAATTTTGCTTCAATTTATCGTAGGCCGCCCGCGTGGAAATGGCAAAAGTCGGGCAAAAAAGCAGGACGGAGTAGGATGACAAAATTTTGCGGAACGATCGGGGGAGAGGCCGTAAAATATCACCGCGACCCGTCGCGAATTGGGGGCAATTTTGGATAAAAAAAGGGCAATCCACGCCGATATTTCGAGCAATTTGCAGGTATTGGGCGGGTGGCAGGATGTTGCCGTAGAGGGCGTTGAGGGCATTGAGCGCGCAAATGGCATTGCTGCTCCCCCCGCCAAAACCCCCGCCAATCGGAATTTTTTTTTCAATATCGATTTTTAACCCAATGTTTTCCAGTTTTGTTATTTTTTGGAAGTGATCGATGGCTGTTAAAATTGTGTTATTTTGGTTGTCAAGATTTTTTTCGATGTCGATTTTTAACCCAATGTTTTCCAGTTTTGTTGCTTTTGGGAAATGGTCAATGGCCGTTAAAATTGTGTTATTTTTTTCGTCAAAATCTCGAATGGGCGGCCGTACGTTGATGGCGATGGCGGGCGGTGTATGGGGGGGATCGATTTTCGAAAAAGTCAGTTTATCGCCGAAATTGACGGGCAAAATGACGCTTGAGACCTCACAATAGCCGTCCGGACGCAGGCCGTGGACCGAAAAAAATAGATTGATTTTAGCGTTCGACAACAGCGAAATGGACCTCATATTAGGTCACAATATTGAACACGGCGTTGGATTGTACACTCAAAAAATTACTGCGCGAAAGGTTTTTAGCAGCCGCGAAAAGGAGTCCCGTTGGCATTTTCGGTAATGGGGTGACGGCCCGTGGCGTCAGAAAACTCCTCGAAAAATTGAATTTGCGCAGCATTATTTACGATCGAGATCCTCGGCGGGGCGAAAATTTCGACGGACAGGCGTTGCGGCGGCACCATATTATTATCGGCAGTCCGAGTTTTTTATCGCACCACCCCTGGCGAAAATTACTTCTGGCGGCGAAAAAATGGTATTGGCCGGAGCTTGATTTTGCGAGTTTATGGCATTTTGGCGGGGTTGTTGCGGTTACGGGGACGAACGGCAAGACGACGACGGCGAGTTTTTTAGCGGAAATTTTCAATGGCGATGGGCGGCGGGCGTTTACCGCGGGCAACATTGGGCGTTCGCTGTCAGATCTCGTGGCTGCGGAGGATTTGGGGGCCGGCGATACGATTTTTTGCGAGACCAGTTCTTTCCAGGCGGAAACGCTGAATTTTTTTGCGCCCGATTATCTGATCTGGACCAATTTTGCGCCCAACCACTTCGATTACCACGGGACATTGCGGGACTATTTTGCGGCGAAATACCGACTTGTGCGGCGGCTGGCGGCGGTGCACGGGGCAGGGGAAACCCGCTTATTTGCTGGGGAAAGTGTGGCGACGTGGGCCCATTATTTCCGCTTGGCGATGCCCCAAGAAACCCATTACCTCGCCCCTAAAAAAACTTTGCTCGCGCCGTTCGACGATTTCCCGCAGCGGGAGAATTACGCGATTGTCGAGGATTTTTGCCGTTGTCGGGGCATTGCGCCGGAGGTTGTAGCGGCTGCGGCGACCCATTTCCGGCGGCCAAAATACCGCTTGGAAAATATGGGGGCCATCGGCGGTAATACTTATTGGAACGACTCGAAGTGTACGAATTTTGCGGCTTTGGAGGCGGCTTTGGGGCATTTTTCGGGGCGCGACGTCATTTGGATTGGCGGCGGACATTTCAAGGGCGGGAATTTGGAGGATATTGTTAGTATTTTGCGGGGCAGGGTCGAGCGGGCGGTTCTGATCGGCGAGACGGGTGCGCCATTGGAAGCGATCCTCCGGAAGCAAAATTTCCCCGCCATCTACGTAAAAACATTGGAAAATGCCGTTCGCTATATAAAAAATGCTTGCTTTTCGGAAAAAAATATCGTATTCAGTCCCGCGTTTTCCAGTTTCGACCAATTTTCGGACTACGAAGAGCGGGGGAAATTTTTCGAAAAATGTATTTTCAGTTTGTAATTTTTACATCGTTAGTCAACATCAAAAAAAATTGCGAATGGTTTTTGAGTGGGAGTAACACACCGATGAAAAGGATTTTAGTTAGTTTAGTAAAGGGAATTTTAGGGGTAGCGGTGGTTGCGTTATCCGGTTGTACGACGCCGTCATTTTTCCGCGATGCGCCCAAAGGCCCTTCGCCGGAGGATACGATCATTCGGCGCGAGTCCGATGCCAGCCGCGAGCTTAAACGGGAACGCCCCATCGCAGCACCCCTGCGACCGGAACCGGAACCGGAACCGGAGGAAATTATAGTCGTCGAGTCCGAAAAAGAGCCGGCAAAAGTGGAGCCAACCGGCGCGATATATACGGTGCAAAAGGGTGATTGTTTGAGTTGGCTGGCGAAGAAGTATGGTGTGCGTTTTGGGGATCTTTTGGAGGCGAATGCCCTCGATAAAAATGCGAAATTATTTGTCGGACAAAAACTCATTTTACCGGGAGTGACCGAAGCGCAATTGGCTCAAGCGGCGGCGCCCGTGGAGTACGTCGTGCAGAAAAACGACTGTTTATCGAAGATCGCGCAGAAGTATGGTGTGAGGGTATCGGAGATAAAGGCGGCCAACGGTATGAAGAGTGATCGCATTGTGGCCGGTAAAAAAATTATCATTCCGGAGCGCGGTCGCTATGCGCATCGCGGCGGGAAAAGGGGGAAAAATTTTCCGCCGAAGGCCACCGAAACATTTGCCGTCGACGCCGATGGTTATTATACTGTAAAAAAAGGCGACGTGCTATCGAAAATCGCGGTGCGGGCGAAGGTTAGTGTGAGTGATTTGCAAAGGTGGAATGGCCTATCGGATCCGGCGAAGATTCGTGTGGGGCAAAAAATTATTGTCAAGCAAAAAATTCCTGCTCCGGTAAACGCTGCCCCTAAACCGCCCGTGGCACCTATTTTTAGCGAGTCGAATCCTGTGGCGGGAAGTGTATCGTCCGTTGGGCGCGATGCTATGGATGAGGTGGATTTTTTTGGAAAGATCGATGAGATCCCCATTGTGCAGGTCCGCGAGTAATTTTCGACGTGCGCCATAGACGATCCATTGCCCTGATTACGCTGATTATTATTTGCATTAATGGTGTAGGGATGGTTGCGTTGATGAGTGCGGCGCCGGCCATCGCGAGGGCTATTTACCTCAAAAAACAGGTCATGGCGCTATTTTTAGGCGTGGGGAGTTGCGCGTTATTTTCGGTGATCCCCCTGTCTTTTCTTTTTCGCTATCGCCACTGGTTATTGGCGGGGGCGTTTGGGGCGTTAATTTTGGTTTTAATTCCTGGGGTAGGGCACATGGTCAATGGGTCACGGCGTTGGATTTATATCAGCGGGCTGAGTTTACAGGTTTCGGAATTTGCGAAAATCCCGTTTATTATTTGGCTTGCGGGGTACGTTGCGGTGCATCGGGAGCGCTGTGCGGCGTTGGTGCAGGGATTTTTGAAGCCGATTAGTATTTGTGGGAGTTTGGCGTTCGCGGTACTGTGCGAGCCGGATTATGGCACGGCATTTTTACTGATGATCGTCGCGTTAGCGGTCTTATTCTTATTCGGGGCGCGGCTACACCATGCTTTTTTTTTATTGATCGGCGGCGGGATAATTTTCCTGGGATTGATCGCGCTGAATCCCAATCGCTGGCGGCGCATTGTATCATTTTTTGCGGTAGAGGAGTGTCGATTTGATGCCACTTACCAGTTATGGCAAGGGATTTTATGTTTTGCGTCTGGGGGGTTATGGGGCAACGGGATTGGTCTTGGGCGGCAGAAGTTATTTTATTTACCGGAAGCTCACACGGATTTTATATTTCCCATAATTGGGGAGGAATGGGGAGGGATTTTTGCGGCGGTAATTATTTTAGCGTTTTTAATTTTTGTGTTAGCTGCTTTATTGGCTTTGTATGCTAAGGAGGACATTTTCGTACGGGCGCTAGGGATTGGTGCGGTATTGATTATTGCGTTACAGGCGATTATTAACATTGCGGTTGTGACGGGTTGTTTTCCGACGAAGGGCATAGCGTTACCTTTTATCAGCTATGGCGGGTCGAATTTAGTGGGGATGTACATATTAGTGGGGCTTATTATTAATTGTCTGCGTTCGGAGGGTATGGAGGGCGGTTGTCGCTGGGATTATGCGGGAGCTATGGCGGTGGAGTGGTTTAGGTGACTGTTTCGCAGGGAGATTGCTCGAAATAACGGCCGAGGCCATGAATATTATTAGTTATTTACGTTCGGAGGGTATGGAGGGCGGCCGTCGCTGGGATTATGCGGGAGCTATGGCGGTGGAGTGGTTTAGGTGACTGTTTCGCAGGGAGATTGCTCGAAATAACGGCCGAGACCGGTGATGCGTTTGACACTTTTTTTATTGCCAAGGGCAAGCTCGTAAGCCCTGGGATCCCCAATAATGAAAACCTTATTGCGCCCGCGCGTGACCGCCGTGTATAATAAATTGCGTTGGAGCATGACGTAATGTTGGGTTAGGAGGGGGATGACGACGATGGGGAATTCGCTGCCCTGCGATTTGTGGATGCTAATGGCGTAGGCCAGCGCAATGTCGCCAGCTTCCACGCGGCTGAGTACCACATTTTCCCCATTGAATTTTACCGAAATTGTTCCCGCGTCGCCGTCAAAATTGTAAATAATGCCGAGGTCGCCGTTGAAAATATTTTTTTCATAATTGTTGCGCAGCTGAATCACTTTATCGCCGAGACGAAAATGACTCCACGGAATCTGTTTCCCGCCGCCGGAAAACGTCCGCTGTAGCCGCTCATTCAGCGCGTCGATGCCCGCACTTCCTTTGTGGAGGGGCGCCAAAACTTGGATATCGTTGATGGGGTCGATTTTGTAAAATTTTGGTAAAATTTCCACGCATAACTGCTCCACTTTCTGGGTACATTCTTCGGGGGAATTGGCTAAAATAAAGTTAAAATCGCGTTCCGGAGTGATGCGTTCGATGGCGGTCGTATCGGGAATGGCGTGGGCATTGCCGGTGATAATGGCGTGGGCGAATCGGACGATTTCGCTATGTTGCCCCTGGCGGAAAATTTGTTTAAGGTAGGTAACGTGGAAGCGCTGGGAAGCAATGAAGTCCGCTAAAATATTGCCGGCGCCGACGGACGGGAGTTGATCGATGTCGCCGACGAGGAGGAGGTGCGTGGGATCGGCGATGGCGTTGAATAGCGAAACGGCCAGGCGCGTGTCGATCATGCTGGCTTCGTCGACGATGATGTACCCAAAGGGTAGTCGATTGTCCTCGTTGAACGAAAATTGTCCCGTCTGCGGGTTGAATTGGAGGAGGCGGTGGATCGTTTTCGCCTCAATTCCCGTCGTTTCCGTCAATTTTTGGGCGGCCCGACCCGTCGGCGCAGCTAGGCCAATTTTAATATTTTTTGCCGATAAAATAGCGACAAGGGCCCGTAGGATCGTCGTTTTTCCGGTACCGGGACCGCCGGTGATGATGGATAATTTTTCCACTAACGCGCGCTGTAATGCAGTAATTTGCTCGTCGGCAAAGGGAAATCCCTCGCGTTTTTGAGCCCAGGCGATGGCGTTGGTGTAGATAATATGCGGCAGAGAGGAGGGAGCGGCGTGTAGGCGGCGGATGTGTTTCGCGAGGGTCGCTTCGCAATTCGTCATGGCGCAGGTCTGAATCAAGTCCCCACCAATATTATTAATTTTTTTAAATTGGATAAGTTTTTCGAGGCGGTCGGCGATCATTTCTCCCCCGATTTCGAGTAATTCCTGGGTGAGGGCGAGGAAAGTGGCGCGCGGGTAAGCGGTGTGGCCCATGATTTCCAAGTTGGAGCACGTGAATAAAATTCCCGCGTCGATCCTGGAAATGTGGTTACCGGGGATGCCGAGATTCTGGGCGATTTTGTCGGCGGTTTTAAACCCAATGCCGTCCACCTCACGTGCCACGCGATAGGGGTCGGATTGGAGGATTTGCTTAGCATCTTTGCCGTAAATTTTGTACAGGCGGAGGCACAATGCGTTGGGAATGTTATAACTTTGTAAAAAAATGAGCATGTCGCGCAGGGCGTACTGTTCGTCCCATGCGGCTTTAATGTTGCGGGCGCGTTCGGTACCGATGCCGGGTATTTCCCGGAGGCGCGAGGCTTCGGTGGAAATGATGTCGAAGGTGTCGGCGCCAAAGTAGTCGACGATTTTATCGGCGTAAACTTTTCCGATGCCCTGGATAAGTCCGCTGCCAAGGTACTTCCGAATGCCCTTTACGTCCGCCGGTAGAGCCGAGGAAAAGGATTCGATGGCGAATTGGCGGCCGAATTTGGGGTGTTCTGTCCAGCTACCGGTGAGGAGGAGGGTTTCGCCGCAATTGACGCCCGGGACCTTGCCGCGTGCTGTGAAAATCTGTTGCCCATTATCTTCTTCGCGCATTTCCATAATCGAAAAAAATGATTCGTCGTTGCGAAAGACGATGCGCTCCAGTGTACATTTTACGTTTTCGGCCAAAAAATCCTCCGTGGGATATATTGGGAAGTTTTTGGAAAATTCAAGTTTTGGGACAGAAATTTTTGTCGAGATCGCGGAAATTTTAGACACGGCGTTCTCCCCACCCCATGCACCTAGCCTGGCAGGAAATTTTTCAATTGTCAAGGTGTTTTTTAGAAATATTTTGAAAGCTTCGAAAATTAGGTAACTCGGCTTAGAAAAATTTCGAAAATTAAATGGCTCAGTCGGAAAAAATAAAAAATAATACTGGCGGAGATTTAAAAAAAATAAAAAATACCATCGCCGGAGCGGAAATTTTAGACGCGGCGTTCTCCCCACCCCATGCATCTAGCTTGGCAAAAAATTTTTCAATTGTCAAGACGTTTTTTTTGAAATATTTTGAAAACTTCGAAAATTAAATAACTCGGCTTGGAAAATCCTTCGCGCCTTAAAAATAAATGCCCCAAATCTAAAAAAAATTAAATAATAAAGCTTGAAAATTTTTCCAGAGAGATATACCTCGTCCCAACGCTAGCAGAATCGCCTGCCACGGATGCTTTGAAAAAAGATAGCGGTGTCCATCAGTGAGGTACTGGGACGCGGGAAATAAAATCCATTTCCCTTTCCGTGAAATTTGGAAAAAAATATGTCAAAAATAACATACCTGGAAAAAGAAAAAATTATAGGTGACTTCAAAATTCATGAAAATGATACGGGGTCCTGCGAAGTGCAAATCGCCCTCCTAACCGCCCGCATCGTCCACCTCACCCAACACCTTAACGCCCATCGGAAAGATTTTCATACGCGGCGAGGTCTGGTGGCGCTCGCTAATCGGCGACGGAAATTGCTCAATTATTTGAAGCGCGTTGATTTTAAAAAATATAATGAAATTTTGCAGCGCCTCGAATTGCGCCGCTAATGGGATGAATGGGAAGTAAAATTATAGTCAATGAAACAGTTATTTAATGTCGAAGCGGGCGGGATCCAATTTTCTACGGGATCTCTCGCCAAACAGGCAAATGGTGCCGTCGTCGTTACCCTGGGCGAAACGAGTGTGTTCGTAAGCGCCGTGGCGGCCCAAAAATGCCCCCCGGAACAGGATTTTTTCCCCCTAAATGTGGATTATCGCGAACGTTTTGCGGCGTCGGGGAAGTTCCCTGGGGGGTACGGGAAGCGGGAAGGGAAGCCCTCCGAGAAGGAAATTTTGACGTCGCGGCTGTGCGATCGGCCGCTGCGCCCGTTATTTCCCAAGGGATTTAGGAACGAGGTGCAGGTGATCGGCATCTTATTTTCCGCGGACGGGGAAAATGAATCGGACGTTTTAATGGTCAACGGGGCATCGGCGGCCTTAGCGTGTTCGGATATTCCGTGGGCGGGGCCGATTGGTTGCGTACGGGTTGGCGAGATCGACGGTGAATTTGTGGTTAATCCGACCCATGGGGAGATGTTGCGGTCGCGCTTGGATTTGATTTACGTCGGCAACGAGCGGGATATGATGATGATTGAGGGCAATGCGGATCAGCTTTCGGAGGAGCGTTTCATCGAGGCGCTGGAGTTCGCTCATCGGCAGATACAGCCCCTGATCGCTGCGCAAAAGGAATTAGTTGCGCGGGCGGGGAAGCCCAAAAAGGAATTTCCTCTATGCGTTGTTCCGCCGGAGGTCATGGCGATTTGCGAGCGTTTCAGCGGGGCGCTGGCGGGGGCCGTATTTCAGGCGGAAAAGGTAAAGCGCGTGGCGTGTGTCGATGCCGTAAAAGCGGAGGCGAAAGCGGCGGTTTTGGAGGCGCTTGGGGAGGAAAAATTTGATGAAAATTTAATAAAAATGGCCTTCGAAGAGCTGCAGGAGGAGCTTTATCGGCGGAGTATTTTGGATCAGGGGCGGCGAGTGGATGGGCGTGCGGTTGACCAGATTCGGCCGCTATTTTGCGAGACAAATGTACTCCCCCGGCTCCACGGGACGGCATTATTTCAGCGGGGGGAAACCCAGGCGTTTGTTACGCTGACGCTCGGTTCGTCGCGGGACGTGCAGGATGTGGACGCGATCACGGGGGGGATTAGGACGAAGACGTTTCTTTTGCACTACAATTTCCCGCCATTTTGCGTGGGCGAGACCGGCCGGATAACGGGGTTAGGGCGCCGCGAGATTGGTCACGGTGCGCTCGCCGAACGTTCGCTGTCCCCCATTATTCCTTCGGAGGAGGTATTTCCCTATTCCATCCGCATTGTTTCGGACGTTTTGGAATCCAATGGTTCATCGTCGATGGCGAGTGTTTGCGGGGGGTGTTTAGCGCTCATGGACGCGGGTGTACCGATTTTAGCGCCCGTTTCTGGGATTTCGACGGGGCTGGTCACGGAATTTGACGGCAATGGAAATTTGGGTCGGTACGTTATTTTGACGGATATTATTGGCGACGAGGACCATTTTGGCGACATGGATTTCAAGATTTGCGGGACCGAGAAGGGCATTACGGGATTTCAGCTCGATCTCAAAATAAATGGGTTACCGCTGGCGGTTGCGAAGGAGGCGATTTACAGGAATCGGGAGGCGCGGGCGGAGATTTTAGCGGTGATGCTTAGGGCGCAGCCTGGGGTTAATGCGGCGCTGAAGCCGTCGGCGCCGGGATTTCGGGAGGTGATGATTGATCCGGAGAAAATTGGGGCGCTGATTGGCCCTGGCGGGAAGAACATCAAGCGGCTGACGGAGGCGAGTGGGGCGCAGATCGACATAAATGAGGATAACAGTGGGCGTGTTATGATTTTTGCGCCGAATCAGGAGTCGCTGGACCAGGTTTTAGCGGAGATTAATGCCATGAATGCGGCCATTGAGGTGGGAAAAACTTACAAAGGAATTGTAAAATCCGTAAAAGATTTTGGTGTTTTCGTCGAATGTTTACCGGGGAAGGAGGGGCTGGTGCACGTTTCGGAATTGGCGGAATTTCGGGTGGAGCATGTGGAGAATGTGTGCAAGTTGAATGATGAAATTATTGTAAAATGCGTCGGCGTTGACGAGAAGGGCCGGGTACGTTTGAGTCGCCGGGCGGTTCTTTGCGAAGCGAAGGGTGAGGCGTATGAGTCGAGCAAGCCGGGTTTTGGGCAGCGGTCGGCGAGGAATAGCGGTAGCCGTTCCCCCGTCCGAAGGCGCGGTTAATCCGGCGGCGAAATGGGCGCCATTGGCTGCGAGAAATATTTTTGTTGGTGTGGCTAAAGGAGCGGCGGCGAAGTTTTTTGGTTAGCGAGCGATTGCGGGCAAAATATTCGGTGGACGTAGCGTTTTGTGCGTTGGGTCGGCGTGCATGCGGTGAAATTTATTTTTAATTTTCATTAAAAAGTCTTGCCAACGGAATATTTCCGCCTGGCGTCTGAAAAATTTGTAAAACATAATGATGTCAAGTACAAAAAGTAGGAAAGATGCGCAACGGTGCGGTGAAATGATCCGCCCGATAAATAATTTCGGATTTTTCATTAAAAAGCCTTGCCAATGAAATATTTCCGCCTAGCGTTTAAGGAGTTCGTAAAATATAAATGTCAGATATAGAAGTAGGAAAAACGTACAACGGTACCGTGAAATCGATCAAAAATTTTGGTGCTTTTGTTGAGTGTGTTGAGGGTAAAGAGGGGCTAGTTCACATTTCTGAGCTCGATAATTGCAGGATCGACAGGATTGATGATGTGTGTTGCGTTGGCGATACGATGGCGGTGAAGTGTATCGGCGTCGACGATCAGGGACGCGTCCGTTTGAGTCGCCGTGCGGTTATTTGCGAGGAGCAGGGATTGCCCTACGAGGTGCGGGAGGTGAAGCCCAAAAGGAATTTCCAAGGGAGGGGTTTTGGCGATCGCAATTCGGGGAATAATTTTGGTCCGCGGAAATTTGGCGGGGATAGTCGGAGGAGTGGCGGCTATAGCGGTGGCTATGGTGGCGGGCGCGGGGACGGCTCGGGTGGCGGCGGATTTGGGTCCGCGAGGCGGCCGACGTCGCGTGGCCATTGAAAATGTGTATATAAAAAGCTTGCAAATTTTTTGCGGATATTTTCCTAAATAGGAGGAAAAAATGTCGAGAATCTGTTTTATCACGGGAAAAAGCCAGGTCAAAGGGAGTCGCATTCGTCGCCGCGGGCAGACAAAAAAAAGCGGTGGCATCGGGACCCATGTCATTAAGCGTACGAGGCGTGTTTTCAAAGCGAATCTTCAGCGGGTGCGCGTTGTGTTACCTTCGGGAGAAGTGAGGCGCGTATTGGTTTGCGTCAAGGCGATCAAGGCGGGGAAAGTGCGAAAAGTGGCCTGATTTTCTATCGATGTGAGTGCCGCAATTGCGGCCTGTTCTGTGCTATTTACGGGCACGGGGTGTTATTGTTTTTTGGTAATTTATTTTTTAATAAACGTTAATTTTATATTAAAAAACAGTAAAAATGGATCACGTGCGGGCCATCGATCAAATTTGTAACGACCTCGCCGTGGAAAAAACTCCCCAGTGGTTGCTCGCAGTGGTTGGGGAGCAACGCGTGTATTGCTATTGGCGCGATCGGTTGGAGGCGGTGTACCGCATTTCGACCGCTAAAAACGGCATCTGCCAGCTTCGAGATTCGGAGGGCACTCCCCTCGGACTCCATAAAATCACCGAAAAAATAGGCGACGGAGCACCATGGGGAACTGTTTTTATCGGCCGTAAAAGTACTGGAAAAATTTTTACAGAATATGCGGACTGGGAAGAAAAAGGCTATGTGACGAGCCGGATTTTGAGGCTGAGGGGTTTACAAGAGGGCTACAATTCTGGCGGCAATTGCGACAGCTACGATCGCTTTATTTACATTCACGGCACGGCGCGCGAACGGGCGATCGGGACTCCTTGTGGGCGCGGCTGCATAAATATGCTCAATAGCGATGTGATCGCATTATATCGAAAAATCGCCATCGATTCTCTAGTATTGATCCGGGAGTAGGGGGTTAGGCGGTCAATTGTTTTCCATTCCTGCGGCGTCTCCATTGGTATTTCCCGCAGGCGGTGGGTTAGAATTTCCCTGCGGAGGGTTTGAATTAGAAGTTCCGTTGCCAGCCGATCCTGTAGCATCTCCATTGGTATTTCCCTGAGGCGGAGGGTTAGGATTTTCTAGAGGCGGGTTGGAAGTAAAGGATCCGTTGCCAGCCGATCCATTGCCACTGCCGCCGCCACCGGTGCCTCCCTGAGGCGGGTTGGAATTGGAAGTTTCGCCGCCAGTTGATCCTGCGGCATTTCCACCGGTATTTCCCTGAGGCGGAGGGTTAGGATTTTCTGGAGGCGGGTTGGAATTGGAAGTTTCGCCGCCAGTTGAAACTGCGGCGTCTCCATTGGTATTTCCCGCAGGCGGTGGGTTAGAATTTCCCTGCGGAGGGTTGGAAGTAGAGGATCCGTTGCCAGAATTGGCGAAAAGTTGCTCCCCGAAATTAGCAATTTTGTCCTTCACCGAAACTAAAAAATGAGTCACAGATCCCGCCGTTATGAGCGCGAACAGCTTCGCGGATGCCAATATAGTTCCTGTCGCAATTGTAAAATCGACAACATTCCTAATGGCACGCTGCCTGCTTATCTTGAGAATGGCCGTTTCGCAGCGACGTTGGGTGCCGAGATCTGTGTTCCTTGCCGTAGCGATGGGGATAGGCGTGAAAAATAAAGCGCGCTTAAAATGGCTATTGTAGCAGATAATATTGGCATTGGGGCCGCATCTCCGGATAATCTCCAGCGCCTTATGGTCGCGCAACCACGTTTTTCGTTGCAAAATCACGGGCGGCCTATCCTCTTCTTCTTCTTCTTCGCTATTCGACAAATCTTCGTCGAGTTCTTGCGGTTGGGCTAAAATAACGTATTTTATGATATCGATTGGCCCCGGACCATAGGTGAAAAACTTGTTCCCGACGTCGATGAATAGGATCGGCCGGTTGAGATGTATGGCGATTTGGTGGACGAGTTCTGGGGTTATGGGTACCGAAAGCGGGTTCGGAGCTTCCGGTGAAAATTGTGCCGCAATTTGCATTATTTCGGCGTGCTCCAGTACTGGCTGACCGGCCTCGCCTTCGCCATCAGACAATAGGTTATTGGCAGCGGCGGTGGCGTATAAACCGAAAAGTGGGCCACGATGGGAAGGATTATTTGTTACAAATTGGTAAAATCGATGCCTTAGTAGGGCCGAAATTTGCTTTTCTTTTGGGGTTAGTTCGCGGTGAGTAACTTTGCAGATGCGCGTTTGGTCCGTTACTTCGGCTGGCTGGCGTGGCCCGGATGCTTCCGTTCTTTCCCGAGCGCGCCTGCGAGGAGGAGATATTTGCCTTGCTGTATTCGAAGCGATCCCCTCATTTATTTGCAGTCCGACCGAAAACGGCACCGCCAGAAGAATACTTATTAATTTCGCCTTTTTTACTAATATTCCGCGTTCCATATCCGCCGCTTATAAAAAAAAGTCGAAGGATATTGTCAACTTTATTATGAAATACGGATGAAAATTCTCGGCGATTGGTAATTATGGTCAATAATTTGTATCTTGGCGGTGGTGATTGATTTTGTTTTTTTCCAAGTAGGCGTCATAGAAATCGTCGGCCGTTAAACCGAGGACTTGCCCGGCGGATATGATGAAATGCATGGAATCGATGATCTCCATTTTAGCATTTTTTTCATCGAATTGCTGCTGTTTTTTCCACCATTTCCACGGGACAGAGTCAACCAATTCCGCCACTTCCTGTTGGAGCGCGCGGGCATATTTCAAGAGCCACTCAATTTTTTCCGCCTCGGACAGACCGCGCACACTGACGCCGCACCGCTCATTTAGCTGCTCCTGCAACGCAAACATTTTTTCAAGTCGATCCATAATCATTTTTCATTCAAACTAAAATTTGAGAATTTACTAGAGTTATTTTCTTTTTTGCAATAAAAATCGCAATTTTTATGAAAAATAGCCACAAATACCCCCGCCGGAATCATCGCAATGAAAAATAAACGGTAATAGTACCAGTACCGCCCCGAGCCCGGCGAAAAAAGTAAAAAGTGTGTTCCACAAACTATGCCCAAGCTAAAATAGTCGTAAAAAGAGCGTAAATAATCGCCGGAATGAGCCAACCTGGCTGCGAATCCCAAAAGGCCGCTACAAATGTGTCAACGCAAATCTTTCGGGTGGTTGAGGTAGTATATTGGGCGCATTTTTTTAAGTAAAACACAGGTAAAAATTTAACAAAAAGAATTGATTTTCGGGCGGATTTTTGGAGCATGGCGATGGGTTTTATTTTTTGTTTTTGAAATAAAAATTGAGGATTTGTCGGGCGATGGGGGCTGCCGTTTTACCGCCGTAGTAATTGTCCTCCGCAGTCTGCTCCTGGACGGCGATGGCGACGGCGATCTGCGGGCTGTCGACGGGAGCAAAGCCGATGAACCACGCCACATTCCGTTTTTCACCGCGTTCCCAAACCTGCGATGTGCCACTTTTCCCCGCTAAAATAACCTCGTCCAGCCTAGCAAATTTGCCGGTCCCCGAGTCGATGACCCCCCGAAGCGTTTCGATCAATTTTTTGTAGTCGGAAGGAGAAAGGCCTATGCTTTGGGTATGATCTTGGCGGTGGCTGGGGTCGTGGAGGATATGGGGGATGGTTTGGGTGCGATCGGTCGCGATACTCGCCATAAAACAGGCCATTTGGAGCGGCGAAACGAGTAAATACCCCTGGCCAATGGCCGTATTAGCCGTATCCCCCGCGAACCATGGGCCGTAACCCTTTTTTTGTTTCCAAGCAGGCGTGGGAATGGTCATGCGGTTACTTTCGAAGGGGAGATCGATGCCGGTTTTTTGGTCCAGGTGGAAGCGTTTTGCCTCTTCGGCGATTTTTTCGGCGCCGCATATTTGGCTGCGGAGGTAGTAGTAGACGTTGCAACTTTTTTCCATTGCCCGCTGGAGGTCGACTATTCCGTGGACCGTGGACTGGTCGCACTTGAAAATCTGCGCGCCGATGTGGGTTTTTCCTGAACATTCGATGGTATCGTCGCTGGCCCAGGTGGAAATTTTATGGCGCAGGAAGGCGATAGTCGAGATGATTTTGAACGTGGAACCCGGCGGATAAACGCCCTGAAACGCCCGATTGAGCCAGCCGCCGCCCTCCGTAATGCTTTGGAAAACGGCGGTAGAAATCTTCGGATTGAGGCAGTTAGCGTCGTAATTCGGCTTATTGGCTAGGGCAAGGACTTCGCCGGAGTGGACGTCCAGAGCGATGGCGCTTCCCCGTTTATCGCCGAGGGCATTTTCGGCGGCGATTTGCAGATCGATATCGATGCTCAGCGTGCAGTCGCGACCTTTTTTGGGGGGCTCCCCCCGGATGTAATCGGCGCGGAACCCAGACGGATCGACGGAAAAAATTTGCTCGCCATTTACCCCAGATAAAAATTGATTCTGGGCGAGTTCAATACCCGTTTTACCCATTTTTTCCCTGAAATTTAATGTTTTTAAATCCGTTTGGTTGGGTGTATTTTCGGAGGCCGTTGCGACGTAGCCCAGGACGTGGCAGGCGGCCGATTTGTGGGGATAAAAGCGGTAGTAGTTGGTGGCGATGTAGAGCGGCGATTGCGGGGGCAGGCGGTCGACAAGGCGAATGTATTCTCGGTTGGAGAGGTTGGATAGAATGGTAATGGGCAGGAGAAGGGATTCCCGATAGTGGCGTTCCAGAGCTTTATCGGCGATCGTTTCGCGGCGCCCCGTAAGAGAATTGGCCAAATCGATGTATTTATGAACCACATTTTTCCTCGCTTCCCGCTGCAATTGGGGGTAGTCGATGGTTTTTTTTTGCTCCTTCAATTGCCGGATTAATTGCCCGTATGTTTTACGGATTTCCTGGCGAATGTCGCTGAAGTACAGGTGGAGGTCGAATGTGGGGCGGTTGCAGACGAGTAATTGGCCGTTGCGGTCGTAGATATCGCCGCGCGGTGCGGGAATAATAATGCGCCGTTGGTTTTGTCGCTTTTCCTTTTGGCGGAAGTAGTTATGTTGGATTATTTGCCGGTAAAACAGACCGCCGGCCAGGAATAAAAAAACGAGTAAAAAACACAGGGCAAGGGAAGCGATTCGGCGATGGAATGGGGGGAGTTGGAGGCGTTTCACGGGGCAATGAAAAGGTTTTGCAGGCCGTTGCCTAGATCTATTTTAACGCCAGACGCGGCATTCTCCCCACCCCATGCACCTAGCCTGGCAAAAAGTTTTTCGATTGTCAAGATGTTTTTTAGGAAATATTTTGAAGGTTTCGAAAATTAAATTAAATTATCGCCCAATCTCCCTAATGACGTAAAAATTTCATGAAAAATCCTCAGTTTGAAGTTTATCTCGGGGAATATTCGCAAAAATTAAAAATTTTCCGGCGGAGAGGGAGGGATTCGAACCCTCGGTACCGTCTCCAGTACACAACATTTCCAGTGTTGCACAATCGGCCGCTCTGTCACCTCTCCCAGCCCTCCCCAAAAAAAAATTCCCCCGACCCTTGTCGATACCAAAATACGCCCCAACTCACCATTCCATTATT
>JAIROS010000015.1 GCA_031257405.1 Puniceicoccales bacterium
CGGCTACGCCGCGGGCCTCTCTCGCAGAGAGGTCGAGGAGTCTGTGACTCCTCGCGGGGTCCGGGGCGGAGCCCCGGGAAAGTCACCAATCGTAAATTTAAAAAAAATCATTCCGCACAAAGCTGAAACCCCGGGAAAAATACTTTTACGAAAAGTTCAACAATCGTAAAAACTTTAAAAAATTTACTCCGAAAAAACTAAATAGGCAAAGCCCCCAAAAAAAACCTTCCTACCCAAAATTTCATTCCAAAAATTTTGTTTCCATCAAAAAAAAAGTGTACATCCTGTGGGCATGGTACGGGTACGTTTTGCGCCGAGTCCCACGGGATTTTTTCACATCGGAGGGGCGCGGACGGCGCTATTTAACTGGCTATATGCGCGCCACGTGGGCGGTACATTTATTTTGCGCATCGAGGACACGGACCGCGAACGCCACGTAGAGGAGGCGACGGACATTATTTTAAGTGGCATGCGGTGGCTGGGGATGGATTGGGATGAAGGTCCGGAAGTCGGCGGGCGCTATGGTCCCTATTTCCAAAGCCAGCGCGACGCGATTTACGGAGAATATCTAGAAATTTTACGCAAAAAAAACAAGATTTACGAGCGCGACAGCGCGATTTATTTCCGCGTATCCCGGGAACCGCAGTTAATCGACGACCTCATTCGCGGGCAAGTTTACCGCACGGAAGAAAAGGATTTCGTCATTTTTCGTTCCGATGGGACACCGGTATTTCATTTTGTAAACGTGGTCGACGATGCGGCGATGGAAATTTCCCACGTGATTCGCGGCGAAGATCATTTATCAAATTCCAGTAAACACGTGGAACTTTTCAGGGCGCTGGGCGTACCGGTACCGAAATTCGCGCACATTCCGCTCATTTTGAAGACCAATGGATCTGGGAAGATGAGTAAGCGGGACATTGGGGCGCTGGTCGAGGACTACCGCAGGGACCATTTTTTACCGGAAGCGCTGCGAAATTACCTTTGTTTACTGGGGTGGTCGCCCAAGGATGACCGGGAAATTATGCCCATTGGGGAGGTCATTCGGCTTTTTGATTTGCGCGACGTCAACGGGAATAACGCGCGTTTTGACGATAAAAAGTTGGCTCACATGAACGCGGTATATGTAAAAAATATGTCTCCGGAACGATTTTTGGAGCGGGCGAAAAATTTACTACCGGGCCTCGGAGCCGAGGGGGATTACGCGGACAAAGTTTTATTAATTTGCCAGGAAAAATTGCGATCTTTCGGCGAACTGGAGCATTTTATTTCCTATTTTTTTGATGAAAATTTTACATATAATAGGGCGGTGCAATCCGATTTAGAGGGGCGCGATTTTGTTTCACGGATCAGGGAATTCCTCAATATTATTGGGCAGACGGGTGATTTTTCGGAGCAAAATTTGGAGGCAGCGGTTGTAAAATTGGCCAACGAGCGGGGGACGAAGACGGGGGAGTACATTCACGCGGTGCGTTTTGCGTTATCGGGGCGATCGGTGGGGCCGAGTTTTTACAAAATGGTATCCGTGATGGGCCGCAAACGCACCATTAATCGCCTCGAGCGGGCGCTGGAAATGCTGGAAAAATGACGAAAATTTTACAAAATTTTTAATAATTTGTTCGGGAAAATTGCGACCTCGAAAATAAAAACGCCATGAAATTTTCACGAAAAATTCAAAATTTAATCGCCGATTTTCGCGGCTTACCGCGGGACGATTCGCTGTCGAAATCGAGGGATGAGCGTTCCATTGCACAACTTTTTCACGAAATTTTAAAAAAATATGCCATAAAATCGAGCGTGGAAATCGCGGAAGCAGTGCTCGAAAATTGGCCTAGAATCGCAGGAAATACGCTGTGCAAGCTGTGTACGCCTCAGGGCATCACGGCCGCCGGAACACTGACGGTAAAGGTGCAAAACAGCGTGGTCCGCCAGGAATTATTTTTACAAAAAAAAGAAATTTTACAACGAATTCACGAAATTTGTCCCCAAAGTGGCATCGGTGACGTCGTTTTTTCGCTGTAGGCGTACACACACGCAAGATCATTCCAAAGCTTATGTTGTCCGCTTAAAGAGCTCATCCTATTGCTTCATGTGCTTTATCGCATTCCGTAAGTTCGTTAAATCATTTCCGAGGTAATAAAAATTGCGCCTTGGTAGAGGTTGACCATTTCTCATCTTTTTTGGATTCATTTCTCCAGAAATGGCTGTGGCTGTTTTTCCTTCTATGTCTTTAATTTTTTGCGTAAAAGCTTTTTTTTGCTCTTCTAATTTAACGAGAGCATCTGATTTCGAGGATATCTTTAATCCGAATTTCGAGGCTATGGAACTCAAACTCCCTCGAACTTTGTTTTCCGTACTTTTTTGTACAGAACTTATATCATCGTCTATTGCTTTTATTTGTCCTTGCACTTTTTTTATTTCTTTATCGCTTTCCTCCATTTTCGAGTCGAAGGAATTAGCAAGTTTTTCGCAATATGTTTCCAGTTTTTTAAGAAATTCCTTTCCACCTTTTGCTGTTTTAAATTCATCAGGAACATATTTGGCAAATTTTTCTATAAGCTCACGTAAAAGTTGAGCTTCTTTTATATCGCAACTTCTTTGATTGACGGGATGAACAAAGGCGCCAGGAGAATTTTTTGGAGGAGTGTCAGCAAATCGATCAAGTAGAGCGGTTCCGCTAGCTATAATATTTTCAGCAATTAGGTTTGGATCCGTTTTATAGGCTTCTTCTGAGAGAAGCCTGGCTTCGTTGGGATCCGTGTACAGCATTGCATATTCAAAAGCTCCCGCAGGATTCCATTTAACTCGCTCTGCTAGTTTTTCTATGCTTTCCATTCTTTTTGAACATTCTGTTCCTAATTTTTGAAACTCGCTGGAAAATTCCTTCAATTGGTTCTTTATCGCATTCATGTTCTTTTGGGATACTACCTGTTCAAGGTTAGTTTTAGCCTTATCCGTTAACTGGCCTCTGTTGTTCATTAATCTGTCAAAAGCAATATTTAAGTTTTTTTCTTGACCATTTACACTCTCTTCTATTTTTGCTAAATCTCCTGAAAACATTCTTTTTAAATGATCATTGCCATTAATTGTGTCACGCAGACCGGTCATTTCGGCCTTTAAAGCGGAGACCTGCTGTTGCAATTCTTGAACGGACGAAACACGTCGCATTGTTTCTTGTCCCTCAGGACTCTCTAACGTTTCTATAGCTTTCTTCATAGATGCTTTAAATTCTCCAGAATTGCTTATCGCTACCTTCCCTTTTGCCAGTAAATCAGTAGCATTATCCATCAGTCTTGTTATTGCACTAGTACCACCTGCTAGCGCTTCTTTAAATCTTTCAGCTGCCAATAGGTTGGTTTCTTGCTTAATCTTTTTTCCTCCAAAAATCCCAAAGTGACCTTTACCTTCCGTCTTCTCATACTTAGCAACAGCATATGCCGCCCGTTTCGCCGCGTCTAATACTGGTGACATGTCCATAGCATTTATAATTGTACTATTATTTCGTAAATAACAAGTAAAAAATAAAGAATAATTTTACTTATTGTTTCGTTAAAGAAGCATTTATTGGATTGATGTGAAAAAGCCATGTATTCTTTGCTATTGCCAATATTTTTAAAATTTTCTTGACAGCGTCATTTTTTTGCATAGCTCTACTAAATATGGGGGAAATGGCAATGATTTTTACGAATTCGGTAGTCGTCGCCGTATTGGTGGTGCTCGGGTTGAGTGTGGCGAGGATTAATGTGGTCATCGCGCTGGTAGCGGGCGCGTTGATCGGCGGTAGCCTAGGGACAATTGTTTTGTAATTTTTAAGTAAAAAATAATATGGTTTTAACAAATTCGGTCGTCGTCGCCGTATTGGTGGTGCTCGGGTTGAGTGTGGCGAGGATTAATGTGGTCATCGCGCTGGTAGCGGGCGCGTTGATCGGCGGTATCGCCAGCGGCATGTCTCTGCAGGAGGCGTTAGCGGTATTTTCGTCGGGCGTAGGCGGCGGCGCGGGAATTGCCCTGAATTACGCGATTCTAGGCGCTTTTGCGGCGGCGATAGCCCATTCCGGCGTACCCACCTGGCTCTCCCGTAAACTCGTGGAATCCATTACCCTCAAATCCAAAAACCCTTCCGCCCAATTACTGCTCAAAGTGGCCATCGTACTCCTATTAATCCTGGCCGGGTTCATGTCGCAAAATGTGTTACCCGTCCACATCGCCTTCATCCCCATACTCATCCCACCGCTACTTGGCGCATTTGCCGAACTAAAAATGGATCGCCGCCTATTGAGTAATGCGATTGCCTTTGCCATGGTGACGACTTACGCCATTGTTCCCTACGGCTTCGGGAATATTTTTTTGAAGGACATTATTTTAAAAAATTTAGTGGAGAGTGGCCTGACTGATATTGCGTTGCGCGACGTCCTATTGGGGAGTATTCTCCCGGCGTTGGGCATGGTTACGGGGATGGTAGCGTCCTGTTTCGCCTACCGCAAACCGCGCACCTACGACGCGCAAAAAATCCAATCGATTGGGGTAAAGGAGGAAGTTTGTTCGCTGAAGAACATTATTATTACTGGGGTTGCGGTTGGGGCGATGCTTGGGGTACAGGTTAGTTGGGACAACATGATGGGTGGAGCGCTGATCGGCTTACTCATTTTGAGTATCGGGCGGGTTATATCGTGGCGGGAATCGGATCGGGTGGTGATGGAAGGTTTTCGGATGATGGCGGCGATTGCTTTTGTAATGATCGCGGCGGCGGGATTTGGTGCTGTTTTACGGGCGACGGGCGACATCCAAGCGCTCGTTACTGGGTTAGCGGCCGGCATTGGCTCGAGTAAAATGTTAGCGGCGGCGGGCATGATTGCGGTGGGATTAGTCATCACGATGGGGATTGGATCTTCTTTTTCGACGGTTCCCATTATTGCGTCCATTTACGTACCTTTATGTCAGGCGTTAGGGTTTAGTGTTTTAGCGACGATATGCATTACGGCGGCTGCGGCGGTTACTGGGGATGCGGGATCGCCGGCGTCGGACACGATGCTAGGGATAACGTCAGGTTTCAACGCGGACGGCCAACACGATCACATTTTTGACACGACGATTCCGTCTTTTATTTATTTCAACATACCGCTGATCATTTTTGGTGTTTTAGGGGCAATGGTTTTGTAAATTATTTTGTAAATTAATCACCCATGAAGGGGGAATCCTTCCCCCTTAAACCCCCTGGCAGTCGGCTTCGCCGCCTGGATCTTGCGGAGCAAGAGGCCCGCGGCTACGCCGCGGGCCTCTCTCGCAGAGAGGTCGAGGAGTCCGTGACTCCTCGCGGGGTCCGGGGCGAAGCCCCGGGAAAGTCATCAATTATAAAAATTTCAAAAAAATCATTTCGCACAAAACGAAGCCCCGGGAAAATACTCCTCCCTAAAGTCATCAACTGTAAAATTTAAAAAAACATTTCACAAAAATCAAACAAAGCTGGAGCCCCGGGGAAACTTCCACTTTTACCTTTAAATTCGGAAAAATTTAAATATCATCAACCCATGCAGAATATTTTACGGAGGGCGTCGGAAAAAGGATCGCTACTGCCGCAGGCAGCCGAAAATTGCCAAGAATGGCTGCTCCACTTGCCGGAATGGGGGAAAACGGCGATAGCGGAACTCGTCGAAGAAAACAATTGGGCGGAACTCAACGATCGATTTTTCAGGAATTTGGAATTTGGTACGGGTGGCATGCGCAGCCGCACGATTGCCGAAACGATTACCAAAGCCGAACGGGGCCACGGCGCACCCTTCGATTCCCCCGAACACGCCGCCATCGGCAGTGCCTACCTCAACGATTTCAATATCGCCCGCGCGACGATCGCCCTTTTCCGCTACTGCAAAACGCAATCCGACGGTCCACTCCGATTGGTCATCGCCCACGACGTCCGCCATTTTTCCGAACATTTTTCACAAATCGCCGCGAAAATTTGGAATCATTTGGGAGGGAAGGCGATTGCCTTCGACGGCCCGCGGTCGACGCCCCAGCTCAGTTTTTCGGTACGCAAATTCCAAGCCATTGCGGGCATCGTGATCACGGCGAGCCACAATCCGGCCCACGATAACGGTTACAAGGTTTATTTCCGGGACGGCGGGCAGGTCGTCGAGCCCCACGCTTCCAAAATTATCGAAAATTTCAATCAAACGTCGCTCCGAGAAGCCGTACAGGTCCTGGAATCGATCGCCAAAAATACCCAACCGATCGCCTATTTCGACGCGGCAGCCGATAAAAGTTACATGGAAGAAGTGGTGTCCCATCTCTTCGACGCCGATATTTTCCGGGAGTCGCCGATTAGCATAATTTTTACACCCGTGCACGGTACCGGCGACATAATTGTGGCTCCCGTGCTCCAGCGGCTCGGCATTCGCGCCCATTTTGTAGCGGAACAGATGGTCCACGACCCGCGATTTCCGACGGTAAAGTCGCCCAATCCGGAGCATTTTGCGGTTTTCGATCTGGCCATAAAAAAGGCGGAGGAGGTGGACGCGGAACTCCTCATCGCCACCGATCCCGACGCAGACCGCATTGCCATCGGCGTGCGCAATGGGGAAGGAAAATTCGAGCAATTTACGGGCAATTTGACCGGCGCACTACTCGCGGAATTCCGGCTATCGCGGATGAAGGAGTTGGGATGGATTCCCGCAGAAGGTTCTCCGCGCGCCGCGCTGATCAAAACGTTTGTCACGTCGCCCCTCCAGGATAAAATCGCTGCGGCCCACGGCGTCAAATGCATCAATACGCTGACGGGGTTCAAATGGATCGGCGAGAAATTGAACGATTACGAAACGGCCCTCCACGACCAATTGGCGAAACTCGATCTCCCGAAGCTGGATTATGCCAATACACCCGCCGCCAAACGCCGCGAATTATTGCTGCAACATAGCACATTTTTAGCACTGGGCGGCGAAGAAAGTTACGGTTATTTGGCGAGCGACAACACGCGCGACAAGGATGCTCATGGGGCGACGGTGATGATTTGCGAAATGCTCGCTGCGCTTAAAAAATCCGGTAAAACGCTCATCGATTTCCGCAATGAAATTTACAAAAAATACGGCTATTACGGCGAAACGCAGCTGAATATTTACTATGAGGGGGCCTCCGGCGCCGAAAAAATAAAAAATATCCTCGACTCCTACACCAAAAATCCACCCACGACACTCGGCCATTTCCACGTCACCCGCATCACGAATTTCAATGGGGAAGCCATCTCCGACGCCGACGGTAAACGGATTCCGGCGCAAAATTTTTTCATGATCGACCTCGATAACGGTTACCGCTACGCCATTCGCGGCAGTGGTACGGAACCGAAAATAAAATTTTACATTTTTGGGCACGCTCCGGTGACGATTTCCATCGCCGATAGCGCCCAAGAAACAACTCAAACAATGGAGCACATTAGGCAACTCCTCGAAAAAGATGCCGACCTGCGCGCCTCACAAAAAAATTGAAATAGTTATCCCTAAAATATATAACCAACGCAAGCGCCGATTCGTACGGCGCGACATTCGCCCCACCCTCATGCCTCTAGCCTTGCCATACTTTCGACAATTGTCAAGTTTTTTTCATAAAAAAATTTCATTATAAAAAAATTTCATCGCCGATGAAAATATTCAAAAATTTTATAAAAAAAATAAAATGTATTCAAATAAAAACAGCCAGTAATACCCGAAAATTTGTAAAAATTAAAATACTGCTTTTTCTAAAATACTTAATCACCACCTCACTCCTCAAATCCGTAAATCGTACTCCATAAAAATTTTTTGCAAAAAAATAACCAAAAAAATTATTTTTCCCTTGCCTTTTTTGTAAAAATAAAAAGAATATGTAGCCGTTATGGATGGTAAAAACAATATCGAAAATGTAAAACGCCCGCTGGACGGAAAAATTGGTTCCCAGGATGATTTCCCCTTTCGGACTTCTCAAGCTTCAAAGGCAGAACGCTTATCCGCCCTACAACAACAAATCGACAGAGCAACCCAGCAGCATAGTACGATCGACGACCGCGCTATGGCAGACTTCCTCGGTACCATCGAAGGTAAATCGACTACCCGAGAAGAATTAGCTCAGGCGGCGACTATCGCCCAACGGTTGGCCCAAAACCCGGAAATATTATCCCCAGAAGCACAATCGCAACTCATGGACGTCCCACGTGCCATCGCAAATCACCGCAATGCCGATTACTCCCTCCAAGAGGAAAGTAAAAATATTGTATCCAAGGCGGCCTCAGCTATTTCCTCGCTATCCGACGAAGCCCAGAAAAAACTCCTCGAGAAGGCTGTTTTGATGGCGAATCTCAATGCGAAAGGGGCGGTCGAAATTTTAAGTAATATCGCCGAAAGTAACGCCGAGGGTGTGGACGGGATTTCCAAGCCGGCGCGAAGTTTATTTATAAGTTTGCTGGGCAATACCGCGACTCAAGTGTCTTCGATGGATGCCAAAGCTCAGGCGAGTTTCCAAGAAGCGGCGGTTAAGATGATGCAGGGCACGCAATTCCCCTACAAATTTGATGCCGACTCTTTCCGCGAAGCGCTTCGTGCCGTCCCCGAAAGTACGCGCAGCGAGGAATATAAAGCTCAGTTGGCTATATTGGATCAGAATTCGGCGCCCGAAATACCCGTAGCGATCGTCGTCCCGGAAGAGGATTTAGGCGAAGAGCCCGAAGTTGAACCGCAGCCGGAAGATGTCTCCGAGGAATATAACGCTCAGTTGGCTATATTGGAAAAAAATCCTGCGCCCGGAGAAGGCCAGCTCCCTTACATTATCTTGGAAAACGCCCGACCTAAAAATCCCGCGTCCCAAGCCGAAAAATTAGACGAAGATGCCGCTAATCAGGAAAATATCCTAACGGCAAAAGCGGAGTAAAAGATTGACCCGCCCCAAAAATTTGCTCTACTTCCCATGCGTGAGCGCAACTTATAGCCGAGTCGTTCTGAAAATTAGTGGCGAGTCTGTGCGGAAGGACGCCAAGGACTCGACGATAGACCACGATGTACTCGAGGCGCTGTGCAAACAAATGATTGCAATTAACGCATTGGGAGTAGAGCTTTCGGTCGTCATCGGCGGCGGCAATATCGTTCGCGGACAAACTTACCACGGCCGCCAGTCGGGATTTATTCGCACCGATGCCGATAAAATGGGTATGCTCGCAACGGCCATTAATGCGCTGGCGCTGCGGAGTACGCTGGAATCCCTCGGCGCGGAAGCGGTTGTCCAAAGTGCTGTTGCCATCGAGGGTATCGCGGATCGCTTCTCCTTACCCGCTGCGGAACAGGCCCTGAAATTTAAAAAAATTGTTATTTTTTGTTGTGGAACGGGTCATCCATTTTTTTCGACGGATACGGCGGCGGCGCTCCGCGTTTGCGAATTGCGGGCCGATATTTTACTCAAGGCGACGACGGTCGATGGTGTTTACGACTGCGACCCCAAAAATTATCCCCATGCGAAAAAATTTGATCGGTTGTCTTACCGGGAGGTATTGGAAAAAAATTTGAACGCCATGGACCTCACCGCATTTGTTCTTTGCATGGAAAATAGTATTCCGATTCGCATTTTTTCTGGGTTTAGGGTCGGCGGAATCGTTGGTGCGGTCCGGGACCCGTCGATCGGGACTTTCATTGGAAATTTTTAACATGGAAATTGAAAAAATTTTAAAGGAACTCAAAATCGCTATGGACAAGGCCGTAGCCCACACCCAAGGCGAATTCTCTTTATTTTATGCGGATAAATTTTCTGGGCTCGGGGGCGGCGGAATCGTTGGTGCGGTCCGGGACCCGTCGATCGGGACTTTCATTGGGAAATTTTAGCATGGAAATTGAAAAAATTTTAAAGGAACTCAAGGCCGCTATGGACAAGGCCGTGGCCCACACCCAAGGCGAATTTTCTTCGCTCCATACGGGTAAAGCGTCGCCGTCGATGGTCGAAAATCTCGTCGCCGATACCTACGGGTCCGCCATGCGTATCCGCGAAATCGCCGCCATTACAACGCCCGATCCCCGAACGATCCACATCCAACCCTGGGATAAATCCTCCGTCCACCCCATCGAAAAAGCCATTTTAGCCGCCAATATCGGATTGACTCCCGTCGCCCAAGGCACGCTGATCCGCTGCTCCATTCCCGAGATGAGTGGCGAGCGCCGTAAAGAACTTGTCAAAGTAGCCAATGCCATGGCCGAAGAAGGCCGCATCGCGATTCGTTCCATCCGCCGCGACACATTGGAAGTTTTTAAAAAATTGCAAAAAGATGGCGCCATTGGCGAAGATGATCTTAGGCGCATTGAAAAAGAGGTCCAAAAATTGACCGATAATGCTAATGACGAGGTTCAAAAATTTTTTGAAGCCAAAGAAAAGGACCTTCTGAAGGTGTAATTTTTCGTAAAAATATTATCACGGGGGCTCCAGTTTTGTTTGGTTTTTATGAAATAATTTTTTGAATTTTACGATTGGTGATTTCAGGGAGGAGTATTTTCCCGGGGGCTTCAGTTTTATTTAACTTTCGCGAAATGATTTTTTAAAGCTTTTATAATTGGTGACTTTCCCGGGGCTCCGCCCCGGACCCCGCGAGGAGTCACAGACTCCTCGACCTCTCTGCGAGAGAGGCCCGCG
>JAIROS010000024.1 GCA_031257405.1 Puniceicoccales bacterium
GGCGCAACTCGGGGAATTGCGGCATCGATTTCGCCCAATAGCCCCTGCATATTTTCTCGCGTGATTGGATCCTCATCAGCCCTACCCAATAATGCTCGTACCCTATCTAAGTTTGCTCCCCGTCCAATCAGTCTCCGGGCTTCGACAATAAATGCGCCCTGATCTACACCTCTCATTCTCCTAGCACGCTGCATTATCAAAGTATACAATAACCCGTCGTACAGAGAAACGATGCCAGAGGCCCCTTGCGGCCAAATTGGTCCAGGAGCTGAAGCCTGTAGCGATACCGCTCCACCAGTGAAGCGGCCTAACAAACAACTTCCTAATATAACATTTTTTACTAATTTTTTATTGCGATTGTTTTTATTTTTTTTCATTTTATTTTTCCTCAGTCTGGAAATATCTCACATTGTTTTTTATATGTCAAGCATTTTTTTCAAAATTTCAACAATAAATTCCGCAACGGAAAATTTTTGACAAATCTCAATGCCTTTCGCTGCCCATTACGCTCCTATTTCCATAATGAAAAATATACGAAAACTTTATAAAAAAACAAGTATTTTTTATTAAATTATAAAAACAAAGAAAAAATGTTTTCCCTAAAAAAAAATTTTTCCTGTAATTTAGCCGCTCCAAAAAAGTTTCAAAGGCGCATAGCTCCCAAAATTTCATTGGCCGTAACGGTCGCCGTCCCAATCTTCCCAACGACAACCCCAGAAGCCAAATTCGCCAGCTTGGCCGCTCCAATAATGGATTCGCGCGCCGCTAAAGCCACCGTCAAAAACGCAATCGCCGTATCCCCCGCACCGGAAACATCAAAAATCTCCCGCGCATCACTCGCAATCTGCCCCACTATTTCGCCACCCTCCGCAACTAACATGCCCTCCTGCCCCAGCGTAATGACGAGATATTTCGGCCGCTGTCGCGTAAAAATAGCGCGGCAAATTTCGGTAGTACTAAAGCGACCGTGAATCCCCACTCCCGCCATCTCAAGCGCCTCCGATTTGTTGGGCTTGAGGAGGTCAATCCCCCTAAATTGAACGCCACTTTTCGGCTTCGGATCGGCCGCCGTAATGATCCCGCGGCTGCGCGCTACCCCAATAACTCGATCGGCAATGCCCTGCGTCATGACCCCCTTGGCGTAATCCGAAAAAATAATCGCATCCCAATCACGCACCCTAGCCAACCATTCCTCCCCGCCCATCGCACGCTCCAAATCATATTTTTCCGGCAAATCCTCGACATCGAGACGGCATAGTTGTTGGCCGCGGACGATGACGCGCGTTTTCAGGATCGTACGCACATTTTTTTGCTGGCAACGGGGATCAAATCGGATACCATGGGCCGAAAGGAGATGTTTCAGGCGTTCTCCGGGAATATCTTCGCCAAAAATCCCCAAAACTTCCACGCCGGCGCCGATGGAACGCAAATTCAACGCCACATTCCCCGCCGCACCCAACGTCTCCTTTTCCCGCTCGATGTCCACAACGGGTACCGGCGCTTCGGGAGAAATGCGGTGGGCGTCGCCAAAAACGTAGCGATCGAGCATCAAATCCCCGATCACGAGCACCCTGAGTTTCGCGATTCGCTCCAACAAATTTTCCCAATGATTTACTTTATTTTCGTTCAATTTTCTTTGCATTGATCTAATTTTTTGCGGATAAAGTGGTAGGTTTTTTCCGAAGCCCCGCGATTTTTTTCAAACCAATGATTAATATTCCTTGCCAAAATTTTCCGCCTCGGGAGATCTCCCGCCAACGCAGCAATGGTACCGATCGCTTCCCGCTTATCCGTTACTTTTATTGCCGCTCCCTCCCGCTCAATCTGCGCACAAATGTCGCGGAAATTCGTCATGCGATCGCCGTAAATAATGGGCGCCCCCGCCATAGCCGCTTCCAACGGACTTTGGCCGCCACTGTGCGGAAACAAACTTTTACCAATGTACGCCAAATCGGCGACCTGTACCAGCCGACTCAACTCCCCCGTCGTATCCCCCAAACACACATCGACCTCCCGCGGCGCTACACCCTGCGACCGCTGCACAAACGATACGCGCTCCCGGCTAAGCCACTGGACCAAATCGGAACGGCGTTCGGCGTGGCGCGGCACGAGTAACAGAGCCCAATCGCCCCCCGATTTTTCACTTTGTTTCCGCTGGATTTCACGCAACGCGGCCAACAGTAACGCCTCTTCTCCGGGCCAAGTCGAACACCCAACCAGTACAAACGAATTTTCAGAGAATCCAAGCTCCTTTTTTAAATTTTTGCGTTCTGCCTGCGACAATAATGGGCAGGGAATGTCGCACTTCATGTTGCCGAAATTCTCAATTTTTTTACCATAAAAGGAGGCGATTCTCCGGCGACTTTGCTCCGAAGAAGCCGAAATAAAGTCCAGTTTTTCGAAAATCCAGCGCGCAAACCGTGAAAAATTTCGGTAATATTGAAAAGAGCGATCCGACAGGCGGCCGTTGATCAAAAAAACGGGGACGCGCCGCGCTTTGGCCTGGTAAATGTGTTCCGGCCAGAGTTCCCCCTCCACGAGGATCACCGCATCGGGCCGAATGCGCTCCCAAGCCGCCCAACTGAATAACCAAAAATCCCACGGAAAATAGCCATGAAATAAAATATTTGGCGGGAATTTTTCGCTAACTACCTTACGGGCCGTCGTCGTCGTCACCGTGAGAACAATTTCGTAATTTTTGCCCAGCAACGTGACTAAACGCTCGATCGCGCGGACCTCTCCTACACTGACGGCCTGTATCCATAGGCGCTTTTTTCCTGATTTTTGCAAACGGGGGAAGATCCCCAAGCGGTGCTTCCAGTCGATCCCGTAGCCGCCACGCTTCAGCATTTTCGGTAAATTTTTTAGGAAAAGCACTAAAAAAATAGGGAAAAATAGTAGGCGATAAACAAAAATCATTCTGCGTAGCGATCATGGGTAGAAATTTTCGATGACAATGCGAAATTTTTAAACCCCACCTTCTGGAATTTTTGACAGGTTTAATTTACATAGACTGCAAAAAAATAAGTCAAGAAAAAAAATATTTTTTTTGAAAATTAATCGATCCATTCGCGAAATTGCCCTCTCGTTTAATAAAATTTCTATATTTTTTCGTAAAAATAGTAAATTTTTCAGCTTTATTTTTTCGCCACTAAGCGGGCATTCCCAAATTTTCCCACAAAATAATCAATTGATTGCGATTCCTCAGCCTATTCTCTCGCCGCAAAATAGATCGCCATTCGCCACCCATTTCAAACTTGATTTTCTCAAAATTTTCCAATGAATGTAACCCATGGCATCGCCCACCGATATCCGTAAAGGCCGAGTAATCGTGTACCAAGGGGTTCCGCACCTGGTCATGGAAATGCTGCACCGTACCCAAGGCCGCCAGGCGGGATTTATCCAAACAACCCTCCGTAACCTCCAAACCGGGACTTCGACGGCCGTAAAATTTCGCAGTACGGAGAGTGTCGAATTCTGCCACGTATCGACGCAAGCGCTCGAATTTTCTTTCATCGACGAACAGGGCGTCCATTTTATGAACCCCGACACCTTCGAAGACACGGTAATTCCGGCGGATCTCGTTGCCGAGCAGAAGCAATATTTGGTACCCAACTACGCCTACGATTTACTTTTTGTTGACGACAGGCCGGTGGAGGTGCGTTTACCGGCGTCGATCGAGATGAAAATCACCGAATCGCCGGAGGGTATTCGTGGGGATTCCGCTTCGAACGTCCAGAAGCCGGCGAAAACGGAAAGCGGCCTTACGCTCCAGGTCCCTTTATTTATCAAGGAAGGCGACGTTATTCGCGTGAGTACGGAGACGGGCAAGTATCTTGGGCGGGCGTAGGAATTTTTATTACAGGGCGACAATTTTTCATCATAAGGCGAGTGTGTTAAAAGGTGTATTGCCATTCGCCGTTTGCAAGAATATTTTTATATTATTTTTTACGCATATTTTCGCGCTATTTCTGGTCTGCAATGATATTTTTCGCGTCGCTGCGGACAATTTTTCGTTCCGCCAGAGTTAATATGTCCTACGTTCTCTCTAATTGATAATTATCTTACGATATTTTTATGTATATTTTCGCGCTATTTCTGGTCTGCAATGATATGTTTCGCGTCGCTGCGGATGATTTTTCGTCCCGCCAAAAACCCGCCGAAGACTGCCCCAACGGAAATAATAGAATCTCGCCCAACTAAACTCCCCGGCAAAAGTACCGCGTTGCAGCCGATTTGCACCCGCTCACCTAAAATCGCACCCAATTTCCTGAGACCCGTCGGAATCCTTTCCCCACCTGCCTTAATCGCAATTTCCTGCCGGTCAAAACGCAAATTAGACAGTATGGCGCCCGCCGCTAAATGGACATGCGACCCCAAAATCGAATCCCCAACGTAGTTGAAATGCGCGACCTGTACGTGGTCCATGAGCAGCGAATTTTTTATCTCACAACCATTTCCAATTACACAATTTTTACCAATAATGGCATTCCCACGAATCAATGCCCCACTCCGAATTTCCGTCCCGTCGCCGATGTACACGTGCTCTCCGATGGTGCAGACGGCCGGCAATTTTACATCTCTCCCCAGGTACACATTATCTCCGATCTGGGCCGCTGACGTCCTGGAAAACAATTTTTTTATACTTTTAAAAAAAATATTGCGGGGCCCAAAATTTTGGTAAGCCAACAGCGCTTTTTCGATATTTGGCAGCCATGTCCACGGACAATTTTCCCCTGGAAAAAAATGGGAAAACACTTCCAAACTTTTTGGAAAACTGAAAAAATCACTCGCTTGCATGGACGTTAAGTTTGTCAAAAAAAAATATTTCCCCTATTTTTTCGAGAAAAAATTTCGCTACAACCATAAAATTTCAATAAAAAAATATTGACAATGTTAGAAAGCCGGACCAGACTGGAGGTATAAGGGTGGGGCGAGCGGCACGTTTAAATTCTGGACTGATCATTATAAATTTTATTTTTTTGTCAAATCAATTTTAAGAATTTTTTTATTTTTGGAATTTCACGACGGCGTCATTTTCGAGGCTAAGATCGATACGTTCGACGGGCAAGCTATCGCGGATTTTGGGGGTATTGAGGACGAAATCGAGGCGTTTCAGTTGTTCATCGAAGTCGCAATCCCTAAAAACGACCGAGGAAGCGCATTGGCAGCGCACATGGATTCGGGACCACGGGACGGATTTTTTTTTCAAATGCTCGATGGAAACGACTTCCATTTGGGCATAAATGGGCCAATATTTTGTTTTAGCGACGTGCAGCAGCTGGTAAACTTTATCCAACGCGGGGATATTTTCGTATCGTTCGGCCGATATTTTTTTCAGGACAATTCCGCTCAAAAACGGCATAGTCCGGCGCTCCAACTCGGGAATACCTTCGCCAAAAAACACTACGCCGTCCACATCGATCAGCATTTCGCGGGTCGACTCCCCGTCGCGGACCAGTAGGCGCAAAACGGGGATGCGTTCCTCCAGCGTAATTTTCAACGTCCCCGGGAATTGCCGTTGTATTACGACTTTTTTGACCTGAGAACAAGTTTCTAACTTTTTTTTTACGGCGAAAATATCGACGTCCATCAGATCGATCCCCTTCCGAATATCCGTTAAAAACGACTTTACCCACCGGGAAGTGAGGACGCCATCCGATCGGAAAATGATCCGTTCCAAAGGCTGTTTGTAAACCGATTTCAGCCAAACGGCGGCGGATTTTTGGAATTTCAACCATAAAAAAGTCCCCCCAAATCCGACTCCCACCAGCAGTAAACCGTAGGCCGCGACACCGAAAAAAAATCGCCCCCATAGCAATCGTCCGCCCTTGACCGCTCGAGGTTTCTGGCCCTTGGGAAGGATCTGTTTGACGCGAGGGTCTGACTTTTTACGGAAAAAATACATCAAAATCGTACCACATCACACTCCCGATCCCCCGAAATTTCCATCGCCACTTGCCCCCTCCGCCGATCCCTCTCCACGGCCGGCTCGAGCATCCGTAAACAAAGCTCAGAAAAAGAAATGCCCGCCGCCGCCGCCGCCTTGGGGACTAAACTCGTCGCCGTCATCCCGGGTAGCGTATTGATTTCCAGGAAATAAAATCGACCCAAATGATCCATAATAAAATCTAGGCGCGCAAAATCACGGCAGCCACATGCGTAAAAAATTTTCTCCGAAACCCCCTGTACCCACCGCGTCTGCTCCTCCGCGAGCGGCGCCGGAACAAAATATTCCGTCATCCCGGGCGTGTACTTGTGCCGATAGTCGTAAAATCCGCCCCGCGCACAAATCTCAACCACCGGTAACGCCCGCCCATTGAGTATCCCTACCGTCACCTCCCGACCTCCAATGCAAGGCTCCACAAGCCACTTCCCCCGATTCCAATCGGAACAATAGCGCGTAAAATCACCGTGCCCGTAAATCTTCGAAACACCAACGCTGCTCCCCCGATCGTTCGGCTTGACTACAAATGGCCCTCCAAAAAATGCCCATAATTCCTCGAAATTTTGCCCACCGTAAAAACAAGAATCCGCCGTCAAAATGCCCAAATCCCGCACAACCTCCTTCGCCGCACCCTTGTCCATACACAAACGACTCGCCCCCATTCCACTGCCACAATAACTCAATCCCTTCCCTTCGAGTAGCGCCTGCAGTCGGCCATCCTCACCAAATTCCCCGTGAATTATCGGGAAAATAATAAACCGCTCCGAATCTAAACCCTCCGGTAACGCGTCCTCCCCTAACTCGAAAAGCTCCACATTAATCAATGGCCGTAGCGCTCCGAATACCGCACGCCCACTGCCCAACGATACCTCCCGCTCCGAAGAACTCCCCCCGCCACTCAATACGATGACCTCCTTCATGCCAACCCATAATGTGTACCTAAATGAACCATTTGCAACGTTCTTCACTCGCTAACCCAATTTCTATTTTTCGACTTTTTGCGGGGCGTAGCCCACCGGCACACCCATTAAACATCGATTAAAAAATCGGCATGCCAACTCAAAAACGGCACCCTACTTCAATTCCGAATGGCTGTCGCAATCAACAATCTTAAAATTTTCAATGTGAAAAGCCGGATCAACGCGAAAAATTAACTTTATTTTATAGTTATTTTCAATTTCCAACAGCCGCTCCTCGAAGGAATTGCGCAGGTATTCGAGCACCATTGGATGTAAATAAATGCGCATTTTTGACACCGTTTCGCCATATTTTTTTACAACATCCACCAATTTTCGATGGATTTCGATACTCACGGTCCTGGGGGATTTCACAAAACTGCGGCCGCTACAGTAATGGCAAGTGGCTCGCATGTCGCGCGCCGTACTCTGCGAATGCCTTTGGCGGGAAATTTGCATCAAACCAAATGCCGAAATCGGTAAAATTTGTGTTCGCTCCGCATCATTTTTTAACAAATTACACATCAAATCATATAATCGGCGCCGGTCGCGAAGATTTTTCATATCGACGAAATCAATAATAATCAGCCCCCCCAAATTGCGCAATTTAATCTGCCGATCGATCTCCTTCGCCGCCTCCACGTTGACCTGATAAATAAAATTTTTGTCCGCATCACTGTCGCGATTGCGATGGCCACCCGTATTGACATCGATCGCCGTCAATGCCTCGACCTCGTCGATCACGATCTCCCCGCCGGAAGGTAAAGCGACGTGGCGCATGAACGTCTGCTCAATTTGGCGATCCACGTTAAATCGCTCAAATACTGGCACGGTACCGCAATAATACTGAATTTTCGCCCGGGAACGCTTGGAAATTTTCCCCACTAACTCCACCATGCGCTCGTAAGTCGCCGAATCATCCACAATCGCCCGGTCCACCTCCTCCGTTAAAAAATCCCGCGCCGATAACTCGATCAGATCCGGTTCCTGGTACAGCAGCGCTACCCGTCGCTTGTGTTTCGCCTGGGCATCCAAAATCAATTGCCACTTCTGCAGCAATATATACAAATCTCTTACAAAATATCGCAACTTTTTACCTTCACCGGCCGTCCGTATGATGATTCCGGCGCCTTCCGGGATGGTGAGTTTTTGTAAAATTTTTTTAAGGCGTTGCCGCTCTTTTACATCCGCAATCTTCTTCGAGACACCGCACTCCCCCGCGTAGGGCATTAAAACGACAAAGCGCCCCGGCAAAGCGATATTAGTGGTCACGCGCGGACCCTTTGTGCCGATCTGATCCTTAATAATCTGCACCATAATCTCCGAGCCCGCCGGGTAAATTTCAGGGATCTTGTCCGCCGTCAACGGCCGCCCCTTCGACGCGTAATTCTTGCGCACCACCTCTATGCCCGAATCCATCGCCGCCGGTAACGCATCCCAATAGTGCAAAAATGCATTCTTATCCAGTCCAACGTCCACAAACGCCGCCTTTAAACCGGCATCCAAATTCTGAATCTTACCATTGAAAATCGCCCCCACTAAATTCGCCCGGTCATTGTACTCGACGGAAAATTCCTTCAAAATCCCGTCCTCCAATAACGCCACTCGCCGCTCCAACGGATTGGCATTGATCACAATTTCGCGAAATACTTGCGCCCCCATTGTTATTTTTTTGAGAATGCGCTGCAATAATGGCTGTTCTTTTTCGCGTTCCTTTGATAATTTTTTTAACTCAGATTTATTCGGAATCGCCGCGGATTCTTCGTCGGGAATCTCCTTCAATAAATCAATTATCACCTGATCCTCTTTCCCTAAATCACTCATCTTAATACTCGTTTCTAAATCGGTATATGCTCTGAATTATCCCCTGGAATAAACAACATATCACCATAAATGACCCCCCATAACTGATAAACGGCAGAGGAATGCCCGTAATCGGCATGATGCCCAGCGTCATACCCACATTAATACACACGTGAACTAAAAAAATAACGCTGATTCCCACCGCTAACAATAAACCAAACCGATCCCGCGCCATACATGCTATGCGCAAACCATTGGCCATCAATGCCGCATAAATCAGTAGTACAAATATACCTCCCATAAAACCATACTCCTCCGCAATAATCGAAAAAATAAAATCATTGGTCGCCACGGACTGAGGCAAATACCCTAACCTCGCCTGCGTCCCCTTCCCTCGCCCTTTGCCAGTCATCCCTCCAGAACCTACCGCAATCAACGACTGCCTTAAATTCCAGCTAATCCCCGTACCCTTGGGATCCACTATGTCCGGCGCAACAAAGGAAATGATTCGATTTCTTTGATAATCTTTCAGAGGAAGTAAAGAAATTTTTTCAAATTGTCCAACAGAAGTTTGTGGATTTAATTGGTAGCGATCCAAATAAAGGTGGTACGCGTAAGCATCCCACGCCACAATCCCAGTAATGATGAGCAATAGCGACATTATACTCACAAAAAATTTCCCCGGTACACCAGATATAAATAGTAAGGCGAACGCGATCGGTAAAAAGGGTAGCGACGATCCCAGGTCGGGCTGCAGCAAAATGAGTAACACGGGTACCCCAAAAATCACCAGTACCTGACCAATCGCCGCCAAAGAATCCCGCATTTTCCCTATTTTGGAACGCGCTAAAATACCGGCCCCCATAATGAGCGCCCCCAATTTCGCTAACTCCGAAGGCTGTACCACTACCCCTCCCCATCTCAGCCAACGTACCGCCCCAAAACGCCGTAACCCCAAAGGCGTGAAAATCAAAAAGAGTAGCAGTAGGCAGCAAATGTAAATCCAGTGGCCATTTTTGAGGAAAATTTTATAATCTCTAAACGCAATGGCGATGTAGAGTAAGGTTCCGAGGGCCGCCCATTGCAATTGGGATTTCCACTGATCGCCCCCGTAGTAACTCTGCGCGGAGTAGATCGACGCAATGCCTACCGCTACCAACAGCCCAACGCAAACCGGCCCAATGACGTCGAAGCCCATCCCCTCTCTCCCTATAAAAAAAGCCCGCAAATAAGCAATAATCCTCCGTTTAACGCCAAATACAACGCGCATGTCCCCGTGATTTTGTCCCCATCTCCGCGGAAAATTCCCCCCAATTTCGCCCATTAACCGCGATAAATGGTTTCCAAATCGCCGCGTATGGAACGCTCCCAGATCCGATCGCCAAGCGTCACCCGTAGCCCAGCAATTAGCGCCGGAACCGATATTACCCGCAATTGTAATTTTTGCCGCGCAAATTGCTCCATGCGAGCGTGAATGATCCCCACATCGCAATCCCCCGCATACTCTATGGTCGCCGTCCGATTCACTTGCTCTATCCCCAAAAAATATTGGTAACGCTTTAAAAGTACGTATCGCGTGCGCTCGGGGAATTCCTGGATAATGGCGATCATCCCGCGGACAGATTCCAAATCAATGGCGCCCGTCGCCCCATTAAAAGAATTTTTTGCCAATTTTTTAGCTAAAATAATAATTTTTTTACCTAACCGCATGCTACAAATGGATCTCCACTTCACTCAAATAGCGCTTGCGTTCAACCGCCGATAATTCCTTCGCCAGTACCTTCGACGTCACATCGATCACCAGGGCCTTCACTTCCCCCTTGAGATCCCGTAACATCCGCGCCTTTTCCTCAATTACATTGCGCTTCGCCGCGTCAATCATACCCTTCGCCAATTGCTCCATTTCCGCTTTCTGCCGATCCCCATAAATTTTCGCCTGATACTTGGCATCCTCGAGTATCCGCCGCGCCTCCTCCTTCGCCTGAGTCAGACGCTCCCGAATCACCGCTTCCGAACTCTCTAACTGCTTCCGCATCTCCTCCGCATACTTCAAACCATTCTCGATCTTGGACTTGCGCTCCTCCATCGTTTTCAGAATGGGTTTAAATGCAAAAAAATAAAGGATGGCGACTACACATAAAAAATTCAGTGCCTGGATCAGTAAAAGCTGCCAGTGGACCCCGAACGCCCCCAGTACGCCGGATGACGCCCCATCGACGGTACCTAAAATAACTGCCGCTACGCCAAACATCGACTATGTACCTCACTTCGCGAAAAATAATGCGTAAAAGGCAACCGCTTCCGCCAATGCCATGCCCACTATCGACTGCACCAAAATTTTACCGGATGCCCCCGGATTGCGCGCCACACCTTCAACGGCCTTACTCCCAATGCTCGCCACACTAAATGCAGCCGCAAAACATCCCAAGGCCCCAACTAAACCCGTATTCGTAATCTCTGCTAACATAATTTACTTTATATTAAAAATTTATTCAATGTCAATGGCTAATTTTCTCTTCCCCGTGATTGCAAATTAAACCCATGTACACCGCCACTAAAAGCGTAAATACAAAGGCCTGCACCACGCCCACTAGAAATTCTAAAAAATAAAATGGCAACGGTAAAAAATAGCCCAGCTTGGCGACTACCCCGTGTACTATGGCCGCTAAACCGGGAGAAAAAGTAGCAAACGCCTCGTAACATTCCGTATTCGCCAGTCCACCCGATGTCAAAAATTCACTCATTTCATACATATTGTGGAGGAGATTTTCCCCGCCAAAAACATTGCCATAGAGCCGAAAGGATAACGAAACCACGCGGAATAAGATCGATAGGCACTCCACACAACCCACACCCAGAAAAATAAAAAATAATAGCCCGTACATAGCCACATGGACCTCTCCTTTCTCCGCCTTATTACCAAAAATATGCTCGTATAAACCGCGGATCCCAACAAATTTTAAACAAAAATACATCCAAGCACCCGTAGCAATAATCGCCAGAGCCAGTGTCGCGTTGAGATCGGCATTCATGGGACGAAAAATCCCCACCAAATGCCCGCCGTGCCCGAATCCAATGGCACCTACCCCAGGGAATAATCCACTCAAATTCTGCAGTAAAATAAAGATGAAATACCCCAACAGTAAGGGAAATGCCTTCGGGAAGAGATGTTTCCCCACGATCGGCTCCAAAATATTACCCATGCACTCAACCAAATGCTCCACACACGCTTGCCCCTTCGTCGGAATAAGTGTCACACCTTTTCGCGTCAGCAGGCGCACGGCTAAAACGATCAGGAGAGAGATAAATAGGCCCGTCAGAAATGAATTGGTAAAATAATTACCTGCGGTCGCTTCCGGCAATAGGGATTCTGCTTTCGCCGAAAGGCCACCTTCCGCCCACGCCCTCGCACTTCCCCAAAAAATAATGGCACTGGCCCCAAATTTTTTCAATTTTTCCATCAGAAAATTATATCACAACGGCGCATAATATACAATCTTTTTTAGGGATGTAAAGTAAAACGAAGATTTTTTCCGATTCCCATTTGGCGCCATTTTCCGAGATCCATAGCCGATCCTACGCCCCATTTTATCTCAAAAATAAAAAAATAACAAAAACTTTCCCATTTACTTTTCGCCATTTTTTATTAGGAATAAGTGCGGCTTATCATGGTTAATTTTCATAAAAATTTTGCAAAAAAACAAATGGGCAGCGTCACATTAGTCGTCCTTTCTCTGGCCGCCTTTTGTACCATTCTTTTGGCGCTATTCCTCAGGAACGCCATCGATAACGTCAAATATCGGCAGCAAATGCAATTCCCGGCGGCTTTGAAAATGGAGGCCCACTCTTTTCTGGAACTAGCGCTGGCGTTTTTAGGCGAATATAAACAGAATGCTAATGCGGAAAAGATGAATAAGGATGAAGGAAATGTAAATAAAGGGCGAAATAAACTTATTTTTGACAGCAGTATTCTCGGCGAAAATCCAAACGGTACCGCCATCGCCCAATACATTACTCGTAAAATTGGTGAAAAATTGGCTAACGCGTCCCTCCCCGAACACTTCCCAGCCGTCGCAATCGCCCCCGCCTCTACCGCAACTCCCGGCGCCCTATGCCTGAAACACGGCGACTTTACCGTCCAATACACCTTCGAAGACCTCAGCGGGAAAGTTCCCCTGTGTAAACAATTTTTTGATACGAGTGGCTCCAGTTTTCGTTCGGCGATTACCGATGCCATTCCCTCGTCGGTAATGGGTTTTAGCGAGAAAAGTAATCTGGGGAAGTTCATCGATAAAAATCAGACCCTCACCCAATGGTCGGCGCTAGAACAGGTCGTCCGCGGAGAAAGTCTGTTGAGTAGCGCTTCTACGTTAAATATCGAGCCGCTGAAAGAGTGGTTTACCATCGAACCCTGCGTCCTAAAGGCCGCTAACGAGAAAAAATTTAAACTCAACCTCCTCACCGCTAAACAAGAAGTCCTCAATGCCATCTCCAGAGCCAACGGCAGTCTCTCCATACCCTCCGAAAAAACTGCTGCCGCCTATGCAAGTTTAGTTTCCGGCGCCACCCTTAAAGCCTACGGTTCGACGGAAGTGCAATTTTTCGCCATCGGCGTACGCGTGTCCCTCGATAACGGCAACGCCTATACCCTCCGCTGCATCTGTACTGCCATTGATAGTGGCGAGAAAGATGAAGATTCGAAGAAAAAAAATGTAGACAATGTGAAAAAAAATGCTATAAACGTAAAAGATGATTCGAAAACGAGCGGTACGAAGGGGGGCGGTGGTCAAAAGCGTTTACCGTTCGACGTCGTAAAGATTGAGGAATTTTAATCATGGGAACTTTATCTGAAACATTTTTTAATTGGAAAGAGGAGCGCCAGTTGGCACAAGCCGAACATATTTTCATTGTTCCTTCGGACCTCTGCTTTATGAGTACCTGCTCACTTCCTGAGAAGAAAGTGAGTTTTTCGGTTGCGGAAAATATCGCCCTACTTTCCCTGGAATCGACGAGTCCATT
>JAIROS010000022.1 GCA_031257405.1 Puniceicoccales bacterium
AATTTTGATCGCCGAAAAGGTCGCTGCTTTTGTCCATTTGTACGAGATGAATTGCGGCGGACAACGGTGGACGATTACTTGCCGCACTAAGGATCCGTGGACCTTCGAAGGCGATGCCCATAAAAATGTCATCGCCGTCCACTTCACGACCATGGGCTGCGTCTGAGGAAAGCGCCAAAAATTTCCGGTGGGAATTACTATGGATGCTGTTTCGGGCCCCGGCCAGGGGATGGTAATCCCCTGGGCCTCTTTAAAGGCCCGGCGGTTTGCACAAAGTGCAAACCGCCGGCCGGGGCCCGATCAGAATCAGAAAATCAAAATTTTTTAAAAAAATTAAAAATAAAATACTAATCAAAAACAAGCAAATAGCAATGAAAATTTTTTTTGGAGATATTAATTTAGCGAGCGGTATTGAGTACGGTGAGATGCCCATCGATTTCAAAATTTTCGGCCAAAGAACCGTCCAAATCCTCTCCACCATCCGCGGTAGCGAAACAAAGGCCATCGATCGCGGTAACCTGAATACCCGTGTCGAATTCCGCATCCGTAAAAAACACGATAACGCCGAAGCCGCCCAAAATTATTCCATCCGCCATGCCTCCGAATTGCACGACTTGCAAACCGATTTGACTATTGTCGGCGAACCAAGTAATACCCCTTATTATCTCAAAAATGCAGTGGTCCTAAGCGTGGAGTCCTCCAGCAATGGTAATACATCAGAACATTTCTATAAAATTGTCGGCGGAGCAATCGTGGATGCCCAAGAATAAAAATTTGCTGCACTTGCGTCACCCCATGCACCCGTGGGAGGCTTCGCCTCCCCTGACCTTTTGAAAAAAGGTCCTGCGGTTTACCGCAGACGGGTGCATGAAATATAAAATACATAAAAAACACAAAAAGAAAATAAAAAAAATCCAAATACGTAAAAAAATTCAAATTTAGAGGAGATAAATATGATTACTTTTAGTGGGAACACGATTCGTGTACGAGTGGACACGTTATCCTTTGATGCGCCGGTGGACGACGTTCGCGGGCAACTGATACAATTTTGGCGGTGCAACGACCTATGTTTTCAGGTTGGCATATTTTATGGGGACACGGCAATAGACGCGTCTGATTTTGAGGAGGTGCATTGTTCGGTACGGGCATTGGACGGGGGGCATCCTCCGTCTGGTGGCGAATCGAGTTTAATGTTAGGTGGAGGTGTGGTAATGGACGGGGTTATTACGGAGGAGGAGTGGAGGAGTGGGGAGAAGGAGCATGCGGAGATTACATTTTCTGCGGAGGAGAATGCATTGAGTGCGGGTGAATATTGGATAAGTTTTTGGGGGGTGACGGGGGGAGGTGGAGTGATGACGTTAGGTTCTGGGGTATGCAACATTCTTGAGAGTGGGGGGATTTCGCTGACGCCGCCGGAGCCGATGTCGGCCTACTACACCGCCGAGGAGTGCGACGAGAAATTAGCGAATTATTACACTTCTGAAGAATGTGACGAAAAATTTGCCCCGATCGGCGATGGCGAAGGGAGCGTGGATTTAAGCGAATACTACACAAAGGCCGAGACCTATGCCAAAAGTGAAACTTACGCTAAAACTGAGACCTATACAAAAACCGAAGTCGACAGCGCCCTCCAGGATTATTGCACAACCGAAGAATGTGACGAAAAATTAGCAAATTACTACACCGCCGAGGAGTGCGACGAAAAATTTGCCCCGATCGGCGATGGCTCCGGATCAAATGGCAATTCAACTGACGTACTCATGCCCGTCAATAAAGGGGAACTCGTCGTCGGTACCGGTTCCACAAGTGCCTTGCTGGCCGCCGGAAATACCCAGCAACTCCTAGTCGCAGATCCTTCGGCCACCGAAGGTATGGCCTGGAAAAATTACCCGTGGCAACTGCTCTGTGAAACCGCTATCGGCGACCCGACTTCCGCCGTCTCCTTCGAAAATGTCTTCGACGAAGAACGCTTCCACTGGTATAAACTTTCCTTTGACTTCCTGAGTACCTCCGTCAGCGGCGAACGCCTTCTGATGATTTTTGGTTACGACGGCGAAGAGGGGACGTCTTGGGAAACGAGTGCCAGCGAATATACTTATAGTACGAATGATTTTTTTGGCAGTGTTGCCAAGTATTCGGCGTACCAATTTGTCAATGGATTTTTTGGATTTGGCAACGAATCGGCGACTTACCGTTACAATGGCGACTGGGTACACGGCGAGATAGATATTTGGAATGACGGCGGAAGTGCGCATGGGGTACAAGCTTTAGCCAGGACGGTTTCTTGCCGCGGGGCTGGTGAGGCGGCGCTTTCGCACAGTGGTTTTTATAATTTTTTTTACAGGAATATTGGCGAGCAGGTTATTCATTCTTTGAAGATATACGTCGCCAGTGGAACGCTTAATTCTGGGAGATTTAGGTTTTATGGGATGCACTGATGAGGGCAGATTTTTGAAATAATTGGGGTGATTGGGCCGGCCACTTATTTTTTGACGGTTTGTATTATTGGTGGAATGATTAATTTTGGAAGGTTTAGATTTTATGGAATTCGTTGAAATGGACGGATTTTTGGGGCGATTGGAGTGATTGGGCCGGCCACTTATTTTTTGACGGTTTGTATTGTTGGTGGAATGATTAATTTTGGAAGGTTTAGATTTTATGGAATTCGTTGAAATGGACGAGCTTTTGCGGCAGCTGGAGCAATTAATTACGGAGATGCAGCGGCAGATCGATGCGCTTGACGAGGCGGTGCGCGGTGAGGTGGAAATTTTGCGGTCGCAGATCGATAATTTGAGAAACTAGTAAAATGGCGGCCGGCTTTTGTGCTAGGGGAGTGAATTTTCTGATTTTTGTGGATCGAAGGCATATAAAATTTCCGCAAAGATCGGGAATATTGGGGAAGGGAAATGGAGTTATATTTTCGGCCCCGCGGCGTAGCCGCGGGGCCGGGGGGCCATCGGCCGAGGAGCTGTGCTCCTTCCGAGGGGTTCAAGGGGAATGGCAGTCCCCTTGTTTGGCTGGGGTTTGGAAATAATTTAGAAGAAAAATGAATTGGAAATTATTGTATGGAGGGGAGGAGAAGTCGCTGGCTCAGTGGGGTATAAGCGAGGTCATCCGCAGGTTAAAAAATCAATCCACGGACCTCGTGACTTTTAAAATTCCCGGCGATGCCATCGGTGGGCCTTTACAATTTGAGCCGGGTGAGGTGGTACAAATTTTTCGCGGTAATCAGCGGTGGTTTTATGGGGTTGTGACCAAGACACCGATTTATGGCAGTGTTGGTGAGGAATTTCGGCGCTACGAGTTAGGGGGGCCGTGGTGGTATTTGGACAGCATCATTTACCAGCAGCTATGGAAGGAGCCGTCCGATTGGGATGATGCCGCCGCGCCGCTGAGTGACGTCCCCAAGAGCCATTTAATTCTCGGCCAAGGGAGCGATGGGGATCCGATTACCATTGGGGAGCAGTTGGGCGAGGTGATTGCCTATGCCAATGCCGCGGTGGGGTATGACGTGATTGCCCTTGGGGAGGAGGTTACACTTCCGATTTATATTCCCTTTGACGAGTGTAAGGATTTATCGTGTGGCGAAGTGATTCGGCGGCTTTTGCGTTGGGTACCGGATGCGGTGACCTATTTTGATTACACGCAGGCGGTTCCCGTATTCCACGTCGTCCGCCGGGAGCAGCTATCGCCGTTGGTACTGGACGTGCATGATTTGAGCGAATTTTACTTTGTACCGCGCCACGATTTACGGGTTCAGGCGGTTGTATTAAAATTTGAGAAGACGCACAAGAGTGGGGGGAAGTCTTGGAAGACCGTTGAGGTGCAGCGATTTCCGGCCGATGCGACGGGGCAGGAGTTACGGGCGCTGGTGATGACCATCGAGCTCGAGGGGGTGCAATCGACGTCGATCAAGCAGGATATTGAGGTAGAATTGATTCAGATGAGTAGCGAGACTTGGTGGCGGAATCATTTACCGGCCCTCAAAAATGTATCCGATTTGGTGGTGGAGAGTTATTCTCGCGGCGGGACTTTACCCAACGAATTGATTTCCGGATCGGTAGCGGATTGGATGGATTGTTCGGTGGAGCGGGATATTATCAGGGCGAGTATTTCCTACGACGCGGGGGATGAGGCGGTCCACTACCGCGACGTGGCTGTGAAAATTAATACCACCGATGCCCAGTCGAAAACCTATCGCAGTTTAGTATCTTACGTGGGCGAGGAAACGGTACCGGACAATTTAGCGGCCCACATTTACGAAGGTGTATCGGTTTTGCAGTATGAGGGGAAGATCGTATATGTGCGGGCGGAGGTTGGTGGAGATTTTTTGGGAAAGGCTATAAATGTGACGGGTGGTCGTTTGGAATGGGAGTCGATGGGAGCGGTTGTGCAGTCGGTGGAGGAGCATTTGGACACGGGAAAGGCGGTAATTATTCTTGGTCCTGCCAAGCACCTTGGGCCGGACGACTTATCGGAGCTGACGAAATCGAATCGCTATCGGGTGGCTTCGCGCAATTTCCACGCCCGCCGCACCGCCGAAGCGAGTGGCAATGCCTATGTGGAGCAGGGGAAATACGGGCCTGTGGAGAACACGTCCTATGGTTCTGAGCGGTTCAGCAAGTTAGCGTTTTACGCGCCTGATAATGATGCGCGGAAGATTTTCATTGATGTTAATGAGTTAGGTGTTGATGCGACGGTTTGTTTACGTTTGGAGGATGTTGCCGATGGTGGGGTATTGAAGCAGCGTTATACGTTAGCCAGCGAACCTTTTGCGGAGGCTAGTGAATGAAATTTTGGCGGCGGATTCGGACAGGTGGCCTGAGGAGAGTCGCAATTCGGGAAGCGTAATAAAAAAAATAAATATAATAAAAAAATGGGGAAGTATAATGGAAATTGTAAAACGGATCGCCCTTTGTTTGTAAATATTTTTTAAATTTATGTCAACTTATACGCCTTTTTTTTGTCGGGTAGCGGCCCACGGAACGCCCTTTTTTGTTCCCCTCGAGGCCTCGTCGAATACTTTTTTCATTCGCGATTTGGCCGCAGCGGACGTTTGCCACTACTACTGGCTGTTGGAGTCGGTCACGATTGCTTACAAAATGACGTTTGAGGGGTTAGTGGTGCAGGGGAATTTATTTCTCGGGAGTTACGCGCCGGTTCCGCGGCAGCGATTACTCGCCGTCCCCCCATTTTACGCCTCGCAATTCCTATCTTCCTACGGCATTCAGACGGTTGGGGAGCTCAATTTTTCGAAGGTTTACCTGCAGGAGGACGGGCAATTGGCTTTGGCGTTTAATTTTACGGCCTACTCGCGCGACGAGACGGTGGGTGGCAGTCAATTTTTACTATGTTTGGAGCGGAGTGAGGGGGATAATGGTCAGCGCAATGCGTATAAAACGAAGGCGTTTAATATTTTCGGTGGAGGGAAGACCGCCTATTTGAACTACAATAATCAGATTTGGGGAGACAGCGGAGTGGCATTGAATGAATTTTCGATGGCAGCGGTGTTTTATGATAATGGTGTATAAATATTTAGAAAAAAAGTAAAAAAGCTTGGCGTTGCGATAATCGAATTTTCGTCGAGTAGCGGAGTGGCATTGAACGAGTTTTCGATGGCGTCGGTGTTTTACGATAATGGTGTATAAATATTTAGAAAAAAAATAAAAAAGCTTGACAAGTCCACAGAGAATAAAAAGGTGGCACTTATTATGAGATTTGTACGAAAAATTGGAGAAATAGGTGCGGTAATTGCAGGGTTATTGGCGGTAAGTTTAGTCGAAGCGGACATGGCTTTAGGCGGTAATACTACGGACAAAGTGGATACATCCGCGGCGACGGCGGGTGCGCTTGAAAGTACGGCAAAAAAGGCAACGAAAACGCAGAAGACAAACAAAGGGCGTAAACGAGCGGCGCAATCGAAAAAACAGGCGAGTAAGAGCAACGCTTCAAAAACTTTGGCGCAGGCAAATAAATCTTCCGACAATAAGGGTAAGGAGCGGGTGCGTTTGACGAGTTATTTGAAATTCGGCAATGGGACTGCCTATGCGACCTATTCCAATGGTCAGAAATTTAGGCACGGTCCGGCGTTGGGGAGGTTTTTGAAAAATTCCGGAAAGGTTTCTAGGCAATTGGTGTAAATTGTTGGCGCTTTCCGATGCGAAAGCGGGGTGTATTATGTTTTAATTATCAATTGCAGGAATAAATAAACGCCAGGCGGAAATTGTTCCACTTGGCGTCCAAAAGGAAATATAGTAAAAAATATTTTAAGCGTCGATAGGTGTGAGGAATGATGGAGTATTTTTGACGACATTGCTAGGTAAGTCAAAGCCTGACATCTGGTCGAAATTGCGCATAATTCTACTCTCAATAAGAGAACGTTTTTTAATTTCCAAGTGGAAGGTGTTGCCGTCGGAGCGGTAAGTATCTCGGCCTTCTTTATTAGCAATGACCATCGGTTGGCTAACGCCATCGACTGTAAAAGAAAGAGCGCAGTAATCGGGAACGTCAGGTAAATTATATTTCAAGCGGATATCTCCCGGAATAAAAAAGAAAACGGGCTTCTCGGTAGCGATCGGCAATGTCGTGCACGTGCAATCCGATTTGAAAAGGAGCATTTTCCCGTCGGGGAGGCGGTTTTCGTACCCGGCGTAGACCTTTACCTTACAAGGTTCAGTCCATTTTATGTTTTTATCCTCCGTGTTCGCCACCAGATTAACTTTTATTAGACCCCATTTATTTGCGGTGCCCAGGCGTTCGGTGCTGAATTTTACTTGGTTTAGCTCTATTTTTGCTGGCGATTTAAATTTTTCGGGATCTTGGGCGTCGCCGCGCACGTTTGCGTCTAGAAACGCATTGCCCACTTTTTCCTCCGTTGGGACGGCAACGGAACTTAGTGTTTTGGACATTTCTTCGACCGCAGCTTTATCTTCTTGGGAAAGCGGAGCTGGTAGATTTTCTTTAGGAAGCGGAACCAGTAGATCTTCTTTAGGAGGCAAAACCGCTTGGTCTTTTTCAAGAAGCGGAGCCGATTCACCCCACAAATTTGCGCACAATAAACCGTTTATCCCCGCGATAACCGGCAATAATTTTTTAATAGATTTTTTCATCGTGTTCAAAATTTTATGAAAATATATCTTTACATCAAGTAAAAAATATATAATATTCGGTGCATGAGTGGCGTAAAGAGTGGAATACGGACGGATGATGTCACAAAAATAAACAATATTATAAGTCCAGACGGTGCTGCGAAGGGGACTTCTCTTCCCGACGTGCAGGGCCAGGAGGTTAAAAAGATCGGTGTTGCGCCGGTTCGGGAGGATTTGAAGAAAAGTCCGGTGGAAAAGGAGAAGGATGAGCATGATCGCGATCGCTTTTCTGAGAGTGACTCTTCGCGAGCCGTGATGCGCGACGCCAATGCCCGTGCGACGAAATTAGTCGATTTGGAGGGCCTACCGGAGTAAAATAGTATGGAAAATTTCTTTAAAAAGAGGTGTATGATGGAAAAAAAATGTAAATTAATATCATTATCGTTGCTGTGTCTATTTGGGTTGGACGCGGGTGGATTATTTGGGTCGCAAGGGGATTCGGGAACGAATGTGGATAAGCCGTTGGGACGTCCTGTGCCGAATGCTTTTTCTAGTGTGCCGAATCAACGGAGATCAGCGGGACCAAATCAAAAGCCGGGACAGGGCAGCGGATCGTCATTGGAAAATAAATTTGCTTCTTTGGAGAAGGAAAATGCGGCTTTGAAAAGGCAACTTGGGGGATCGCAGAATAGTCTTCGTAGGCCGGCGTCGCAACCGGGGGGAGCGCCTCATGGGGCTTCGGGCAACGCTCCTACGATTGGTAATTCGGTGAATGGCGGTCGGTCTGATGCACCGGGAGGTAGGCGTGGTCCGGGAGGTCCAGGGCCTAATCGTGGGGCGGCGATGAGTAGCGGTCGGCCGGGTATACCGGTAGGTAGAATGCGTCGTCCAGGGCCTGATGGACGAATGCCACGTCAAGGCGGAGGATTGAGTTTTGTGCGTTCGCCTAACTTGCCCAATGGAGGGCCAAGAAATTCTCCAGGAAGACCTGCTGCAAGAGGTCCCAATAATCGTCCTCCTCCTTCAATGCACAAAGAAAATTTTGCCGGGCCTGGACCGCGAGGTAATGGGGCAGGAACGGTAAAACCGCAGGAAAATTCGTCAAAAAACACTGGGCCAAGTAAGCCAAATCAGAAACCCCCAGTGGATAGTAATACCAACAAATAACCAAATTAGAGGAGATATTTAATAGTAAAAATTTTTCAACAAAAGGATATGGAAATGAAAAAAAAATATAAACTGATATCGCTGTCGCTGCTATGTCTATGGGGACTAGATGCGGGCGAGTTATACGCTTTGGGTGCTCAGACAAATAGATTCGAAGGCGACCCAATGCAGAAGCTTCGGAGTGTTCAAGAGTCAAACTTGATTTACCAACAAACAGTCAAAAGAAATCAAGAAGAAATCGGAAAGCTTGGAGAAGAAGTCCGGGTAGCTCGAGCAGCAATAGGGGGATTCCAATCAATGAACGATACGCTTCAAAAGGAAAACAAAGTATATAAAGCGAAAATCGACAAACTCCAAAAGGAAAACAGGGAACTTCGAGAAGAAGTCGAGAGATTGCAGGCAAGAGCCGCCCAATCGCAGGCTGGACAAGCTATGCCCATGACGGGAGCGCAGTATGCTC
>JAIROS010000016.1 GCA_031257405.1 Puniceicoccales bacterium
CCTAGAGAATGGGCCATGATTATAAGGCCAAAAATTCGCGGTTTTATATGTATCACGGCGCATCCCGAAGGTTGTAGGCAAAATGTCCTGGAGCAGATCAGTTATGTGAAAGCCCAGGGCAAAATTGCCGGTTCTCCCAAAAAAGTACTTGTCATCGGTGCTTCTACCGGCTATGGTCTGGCGAGTCGCGTTGTAGCGGCATTTGGCGGCGGGGCGGATACGATCGGCGTTTATTTTGAGCGCCCGGAAATGGATGGCAAACCGGCTTCGGCTGGGTTTTACAATGCGCGTGCTTTGGATGAATTTTCGCAGGCGGAGGGATACGTTTCGGAGAGCATCAATGGCGATGCGTTTTCCGACGCGGTAAAAGGGGAGGCGATCGAGTTGATTCGTAAAAAATTTGGCAAAATTGATTGTATTATATATAGTTTAGCGTCGCCGCGGCGGACGGATCCTGTCTCGGGCGAGACTTACAAGTCGGTGTTGAAGCCGATTGGCGCTATTTTTTCTGGAAAGACGGTCAACACGGACACGGAGGAGGTTTTAGAAATTTCCATTGATCCGGCGACGGAAGAGGAAATTGAGGCGACGCGCAAGGTTATGGGGGGTGAGGATTGGGAGCGGTGGATTGATCGACTTTTTGCGGCGGATGTTTTGGCGGAGAATGTAAAAATTTGTGCTTATTCCTACATTGGTCCCGAGGTGACGTGGCCGATTTACGCCCATGGGACGATTGGGCGGGCGAAGGATCACCTGGAGCAATCTGCAAAAAACATTCAAAATAAATTAAAAAATTTACAAGGCAGTGCGATGATTTCTGTAAATAAGGCGGTTGTGACGCAGGCGAGTTCGGCCATACCGGTGGTACCGCTTTACAATTCGGTATTATTTAAAGTCATGAAGGAGAGGGGGATTCACGAGGGTTGCATTGGGCAGATGTACCGTTTATTTGCCTCGCATTTTGGTATTGATCGCGATGAAAAGGGGCGGCTTCGCCTCGATAATTTTGAGATGCGCGACGATGTGCAGCGGGAAGTGAAAGCGATTTGGAGTAAAATTTCGACTAAAAATTTACACGAATTATCGGATTTCGAGGGTTACCGCCAGGATTTTTTACGATTATTTGGCTTCGGTATAGCTGGCGTGGATTACGAAAAAGATGTAAAAATTTCATAAATCCAACCGAAGGCCTAAAATATTAAAATAAAAACAAAAATAATATGAATTCCGTAGAATTAAGGCAAAGTTTTTTAGATTTTTTTACAAAAAAGGGCCATAAAATTGTTCCGTCGGCGTCGTTATTGCCGGAGTCGCCCAATTTATTATTTACAAATGCGGGCATGAATCAGTTCGTGCCAATCCTCCTCGGGGAGCGGGTGATCTCGTTTTCGCGGGCCGCGGATACACAAAAATGTATTCGTGCAGGCGGGAAACACAATGATTTGGAGGACGTCGGCTTCGACACGTACCATCATACGTTTTTTGAAATGCTCGGCAATTGGTCTTTTGGCGATTATTTTAAGGGGGAGGCGATCGAATTTGCGTGGGAACTTTTGACAAAAATTTGGCATTTCCCTAAAAATCGCCTTTACGTCACCGTTTATTCGCCCGGCGAAGGCGACCCCGCCGCATTTGATTGCGAGGCGTACGACTTTTGGAGGCATATTTTTGAGGCGGAGGGGGTAGATCCGGCGGTACATATTTTAAAATTTGGTAAAAATGAAAATTTTTGGATGATGGGCGACACGGGGCCTTGCGGTCCGTGCTCTGAAATTCACATTGATTTAACAAAAAATGGCGATAGTCGGGGGCATCTAGTCAATGGCGATTCGCCTCTCTGCATCGAAATTTGGAATCTCGTTTTTATGCAGTTTAATGCTCAGGCCGACGGCACTTTTGCTCCCCTCAAAAACAGGCATGTCGACACGGGAATGGGGTTGGAGCGGGTGGCTGGAATTGTAAAAACGACGAAAAATTTCTCAGATTTTTCACAATTATCTTCCAATTATGATAGCGATTTATTTACCCATATTTTTGACAAAATCACCGTTTTATGCGGAAAAATTTACCGCGGGACCGTTGCGGCGGACCGCGAATCCATGGCGGAGCAGGAGAAAATCGATTTTGCGTTTAGGGTCATTGCGGACCACATTCGGGCTCTGACTTTTGCGATTGCGGACGGGATTTTGCCGGGGAACGAAGGCCGCCACTATGTTTTGCGGCGGATTTTGCGGCGCGCGATTATTTTTGCAAAACGTTTACAATTTCCGTCCGGGCATTTTACAACTTTAGCGGAAGTAGTCATCGGACAAATGGCGCCAATTTTTCCGGAATTGCGTCGCAATTGTAAAATAATTTTCGAGACCATTGCCGCGGAAGAAACCATGTTTGAGAGGACCCTCGACCGCGGAATTTTGTTGTTGGAAAATATTTTTGCGCAGGCCAAAAATGGCGAAATTAGCGGCCGCGACGCATTTACGCTCTATGACACCTACGGCTTTCCCTTCGATTTGACGCAGCTGATGGCGAAGGAACGCGGGTTAAAAATCGATGAAAAAAGTTTTAAAAATGCGTTGGAAACACAGCGCGAGCGTGCGCGCAATGCGCAGAAAAAATCGCAAGTCGTCGTTGCCGATGGGCCGTTAAATTGGGCGACGCAATTCGTGGGCTACGGGCAATTGGAAGGCGTCGAAGCGGAAATTTTACAAATTATTCCCGACGGAAATATGGCTTTTATTACCGTCGATCGCACGCCGTTTTACGGCGAAATGGGCGGAGAAATAGGGGATTCCGGGACGCTAATTTACCGCGGGCGAACGCTTCCCGTGCTCGACACGTTGCGCAATGCGCAGGGGATATTTTTACATAAAATTGCGCGAGATATTGAGTTAAATTTTGGTGAAAAAATTGTTTTAAATGTAGATATTCTGCGGCGAGAGGAAATCCAGCGCCACCACACGGCGACCCATATTATGCACGCGGCGCTACGGGAAATTTTGGGCAATCACGTCAAACAATGCGGCTCCTACGTTGGCGATCGCGGTTTGCGCTTCGATTTTAATCATTTTTCGGCCCTGAATCAGGGGGAACTAGATGCCGTCGAAGATTTTGTCAATACTATAATTTTAAAAAATTTGCCCGTCGCGGCCCAGGAGATGCTTTTTAGAGAAATTCCGGTGACGTGCATTGCCCATTTCAACGAAAAATACGGCGAAACGGTGCGCGTTTTGTCCATCGGCGACGTTTCCGTGGAGCTTTGCGGGGGCTGTCATGCGGCGTCGAGTGGCGAGCTCGGGGTTTTTAAAATTGTAAAAGAAAGTGCCATTGCGGCCGGCGTGCGCCGTATCGAAGCCGTTGTTGGGCGTGCGGCGCTGGATTATTTGGACCGCCATATCACCATTGTGAATGAGTTGGCGCGGCAATTTTCCGTAAAAAATGATGAAATTTTAGTAAAAATTCAGCAATTACAAGATTCTAAAAATGCTACGGAGCGTCGTTTGCGGACGATTTTAGAAAAAAATAATTGGAAAATGTTCGATGAAATTTGTCGCCAGGTAGTTTGTGAAAATGATTTAAAAAAAATATGCGGAATTTTTGAGATCGAAGGGTCCGATGATTTGCGGTCGCTGGCTACGCTTGCTGCGAAAAAGGAGATCTGTGACGTCATCATTTTCGGGGGAAATTTAGCGGATGGGGCGGTAATCGCAGTAAATTGCTCGTCAAAAGCGATTGAAAAAGGTTGCAGCGCGGCCAATATAACGCGGCAAATCGCAGCACAATTCGGCGGTAAAGGCGGCGGCAGTCCCGCATATGGCACGGTCAATGTACCGAAAAAATTGGAGGCGAAAGATCTGGAAAGTTTAAAATTTTTAAAAATTTCGTAAAAATTATTTGCGTTTTGATGCAAAATTCTTGGAATTTTTTTTTATTTTTGGGAGCATTTAATTCAAATATCGCCCCATAATCTTCCAAGAATGGAGCAACTTTTCGAAGCTGTAGATTGCATTGGCTGGGCTCGTCGAAGGTAAAGCGGTCACATTAATTGAAAAATTTTTCACAAAATATTTATTATATAGTTGGTAAGCTCGGCGGCCGTTGGTAAAAATATGTTTAATATTAGTGTTTTCCAACAAAAAATGCAGACCCGCGGGCGTAACATTCCCGATGCGGCTGTCGTTCGAGCCTTCGATGTCGCAACTTCGGACGACGTCCCAAAGCGCAATTTTATTGCCGAGCAACATCTGTTTTTTCCGATCGATATCGGAGGGAATGGGATTCGTTTTAGTGAGATGGGCGATGATTTTCCAGAACCGATTTTGGGGGTGAGCGTAGTAAAATTCTTGTTTTCTGGAGGCCACAGACGGAAAAGTCCCCAGAATGAGTATTGTAGATTTTTTATTAAAAATAGGTAAAAAAGGATGTTCGAAGTGGGCCATTTTGGGGAAAATTTTGGCGATATTATCTAAATTTTGGGGATACACATTCCCTTTTTTCGGCAACCGTCAAATAATTATTATCCGGAAAATCGATACGTTTTCGGTTAGTTTAACTATTTTAGAGATTTTTATATTTCGCGAAAAATCTTTTTGTTTTACTGTAATTTAAATAATTTTACTTTCAATTGAAGCTTGGAGGCGAAAAAAATAAAAATTTTTTAATTAAATGCTTGACAGCCTTAAATTTTGCATAGAAAACGAATGCTATGGAAAAGATATTTAAAGTTATACTATGGGCCTTGATATTCGCATGCGCGAGCAATGCGGGTATGGGAGCGAAGGTGGCGGTCATGTGTGCTACGGATTTACATTGCTGCGAGCCAAATTATCCGTGGATGAAAGATCGTATAAATGAAAAAAGTCGAAGTGTAGATCACGTCATATTTGCAATCAATGGCGATGTGGTGACGAAAATAATACCTGATCCTAATGGAGTTGGTTGGATTGTTCAGCCAGTGGGCCCAGGAGATTCTCATAGCGATCGCATGCAAAAATTCGAGGATTTTTTGATAGAAGTTCTTAAAAATCCAAAGGTAGAAATTGTTTCTAATGAAGGAAATCACGAGTTTATGCACCCTGAGGAAGTTAGACGTCTTTTGAGGAAGATGAGAACCCTCTACCCTAACCGGTTTTATGAGATTACTAATGTGCCGGTAAGCGGCGGATTTTCTGGATTGATACAGCCTTCGGTTGTGCTACATGGTATAAGATTTATTGGCTATTGTACAGCAGACATTTATACGGAAAGAGGAAATGATGCGGTACACTATATGGCGGCTCGCAAGGGAGGTTTTTACATTTGTAAATCAGGAGGAAAACCGGCGAATTGTCCTGCTCATAACGCGAGATTTCAGGCTGCTCTTGAAAGCGCAAGTACTCCCGTGGACGTCTTTATGTTCCATGAATCACGCAAGCAAATCGTGCAATATATTTGGCCAAAAGTGAAAAAAAGGGATGGTACTATTATTGTTGCTATTATTGGGCATGATCATGGTGATTGGAGACCAAATCAAGAGTCGACGAGGCCCTATGGTATTTTCAACAGACAAGGCAAAGGGGTTTTCATACCTGAATCTAATAATCCGGGAGCTCCCGTTGATGTATTTTTCCCTGGGGCGGATCGCGTTATCATACCGAAACCGTTTGGCCAAAGTATAGAAGTTTTAGATTTCCAAGTATAATAATCGCCAAATCAATCGAAATAACTTCGGCATTTTTGGCGGAGAGAGAGGGATTCGAACCCTCGAGTCCCGTTTTGCAGGACTACCTTCTTAGCAGGAAGGGGCTTTCGACCACTCAGCCATCTCTCCTCCAATTCCCCACAGCTAGTAAACAAATCCCACCGGTCAAGGAAAACTTTGCCGCCACCCCATTTCACTTACTTGATAAAAAATTATAAAAACTAATGGGCGGATGCAGGAGATGTTGACTTCTTCGGATTTTGGACGATATAGAAACAGCATGCGAAAGCTGGATGTGACGTGTTTTATTTTGTTTCATTACCTCTGTCATCAGACAATTATAAGCAAGTAGCAACATTTTTGCCTTCCGAGAAACTCGGCCTGACAGCCACATCATCTGACTTGCTGGCTTTTTTTTAAAAGAGTAAGGAATGAATTCAATAATAAAAATCACGCTCACCCCAGCAAATCACTATCCTAGATAACTTAGAAAAAAATCCAGATAAAAATACAAAAATCGAAAATTTTTTTCGGAAAATACCTAAAATTGCAAAAAATGATTTATTTTGTTGGCAAAAGGAAAATAGATTATTTAATGTGACGCCGAAGTGAATAGTTTTTCTGAATTCGTGAAGGATTGGGGATATTGGGCCGTATTTTTAGGGGCGATCGTGGAAGGTGAAGTGGTGATTTTGACGGCGAGTGCTCTGGCGGCCTACGAGTATTTATCCATTTATTACGTTTTTTTAATATCTTTTTTAACGACGGTCATTGTCGACCAGGGATTATTTTGGGTTGGACATCGGATGGGGACGGAGTGGATTACGAAGAAATTCAAGCGGGTGGCTAAGGTTAGGGATGAAGTTTTCAATCTTTTGCGAAAAATGGATGTATTATTTATTTTTTCTTTTCGATTTATTTACGGAGTTCGGATGGCAAGTCCGCTTATTATTGGTTCGGCGCGCGTCAATCCCTATCGTTTTGCGCTTTTCAACACGCTTTCGGGGTTAACCTGGGCGTTCGTTACCTGTTTCATTGGGTATGTTGTGGCGGACATGGTGATGGACGGCCGGCTTGACTCCATGCCGCGTTCGTATTTGATTCTGATTTTACTGATTATTATTGCTTTAGTTGTTGGGATAGGGCTGAAGTTTAGGAAAGTTAGTCGCCAATCGCCTCCCGACATTCCGGATCAAACGCCGGATAAATGATTGCGTGGGAAATATTTAGTGCGGATAAATAAAAATTTTGTAAAAGCAAATTACCCTGTCCGCCTCCCAAAATGGGCTGATTTTCCTCAAAAAATAGGTCTAGAATTTGAAGAATTCCCCGCCCCAATACGCCGATGAACCCATAAAAATAATTTATTTCATTGGCAAATCATAATAATTTATTTAACTCTCAGAACCCTTAGGTAATTTAAAGTTTCGGAATTCAAAATGATCGGAAAATTTTTAAAGTTGTTTTCAGGACGCCATTATAGGAAATTTTTACGGAAGTGTCAGCCCAAAATTAAAGCAATTTACTCCCACGAAAATGCCTATAAAGCGTTTGATGAGCCCTCCCTGTGTACCAAAACGATGGAATTCATGGAGCGCTACCAAAAAGGAGAGTCCCTCGATAGCCTGTTGCCGGAAGCTTTCGCACTCGTTAAAGAAGGGGCGCGGCGCCTCTACGGGCGAACGATCGAGGTCTGCGGCCATGAACTCCCGTGGAATATGATCCACTACGACGTCCAACTCATCGGCGGAATCGCATTGCACGAAAATCGTATTGCGGAAATGGCGACCGGTGAAGGTAAAACGCTCGTAGCCACTCTGCCCCTCTACCTCAACGCCCTGACAGGACGTAATTGCCAGTTGGCGACGGTCAATGATTACCTCGCGCGCCGCGATTCCGAATGGATGGGCTACCTTTACAATTTACTGGGGCTCTCCGTCGGCTGTATCCAAAGCGGTATGTCTTCCGAAGAACGCCACGAACAATACGACTGCAACATCACCTACGGCACTTCCTCGGAATTTGGCTTCGATTATTTGCGCGACAATGGTTTAGCGAGTTCGTTGGAGGAGCAGGTGCAAAAGGACCACTATTTCTGCATCGTCGACGAAATTGATTCGATTTTAATCGACGAAGCCCGTACGCCGTTGATCATTTCCGGGCCGAGTTTCGAAGAAAAAGAGGCCCCGTACCCAGAAATTAAGCCCCTCGTGGAACGGGTTGTCGTTTTACAGCAGGCGATGTGTAATAAGTTAATCGACGAAGCGCGGGATCTGTTGGGTACGGACGTTCAGAACCAGGACGCCTATAAAAAATTATGGAAAGTGAGACAGGGGATGCCTAAAAATCGCCAGCTTATGCGGCTTTTGGAAAACGGTTCCTACGCCAAGTACCTCGATAAATTTGATTTGGAAGTGGGAGCGGATATCAATCGCGAATTGCGCACGGAGTTGAAGGAGGAGCTCTATTTTTCCATCGACGAAAAAGGCCACCAGGTGGATCTGTCCGAAATCGGCCATACCGCCCTTTACCCCCAAGACCTCGACGCCTTCGTTTTACCCGATTTACCATTAATTTACTCCGAAATCGATGGCAATCCCGCTATGAGTCCCGAGGAAAAACTCACTAAAAAGCAGGCCGCAGAGGCAATTTTCGTGGAAAAAAGCGAGAAAATTCACTGCCTCCACCAGTTGCTGCGCGCCTACAGTCTGTACACCCGCGACGAAGATTACGTCATCCAAGGGGGAAAGGTGATTATCGTCGACGAAAATACGGGGCGAGCCATGCCGGGGCGCCGTTGGAGTGAGGGTTTACACCAGGCGGTCGAGGCGAAAGAGGGCGTAAAAGTGGAAAAGGAGTCGAAAACGTACGCGACGATCACTATCCAAAATTATTTCCGCATGTACGAAAAATTGGCCGGCATGACCGGAACAGCCGAAACCGAAGCGCAGGAATTTTTTGACATTTACAAACTCAACGTCATGGCTATCCCCACTAATGCCCCTTGCCGCCGACTCGATCACAATGACCTCATTTACAAAACCCGCCGCGAAAAATATGCCGCCGTCGTCGAGACGATTAAGGAAGCGCACCAGAAACAACAACCGGTATTAGTGGGGACGGCGTCCGTCGAAGCCTCGGAGTTACTCAGCCACATGCTGAAACGCGAAAAAATTAAACACACGGTCCTGAACGCAAAATTCCATGAAAAAGAGGCGGAAATTATCGCCCAAGCGGGGCAGCCGGGCGCCGTAACCATCTCGACGAATATGGCTGGCCGCGGCACGGATATTAAGGTAGGGAAGGGAGTCGCCGAACTCGGAGGGCTCTACGTCATTGGTACGGAGCGCCATGAGTCGCGGCGTGTCGACCGCCAATTACGGGGGCGTTGTGCGCGCCAAGGGGATCCCGGTGTTTCGCGATTTTTTGTCTCCCTCGAAGATAATCTCATGCGCCTATTCGCCGGTTCGGGATTTATAGCCGGTGTTTTGGACCGCAATTTCCTGGAAGGCGAGGTGCTCGAACACCCCCTCCTAAACCGCTCCATCGAATCGGCTCAGAAGAAAGTCGAGGCCTATAATTATTCCGTACGCCGGCGCCTCCTCCAGTACGATGACGTCCTCAATAAGCAGCGTGAGATTATTTACGGCATGCGCAATCAGGTCCTTTCCGCGGAAAATACCCGCGCCCTACTATTTTCGCTCATCGAAGACGAGGTTTTCGCCCAACTCGCATCCTGCATACTCGGTAAAAAAGAGCATTTTGGGGATAGTCCGAATGTCGATTCCGTGGTCAGTTCCTTTAACATTTATTTTCCAATTGCCCTGAAGCGAGAGGATTTGGAGGGTTTTGATGATGCTAAGGAGGCGACTGATTTCGTCATGGAGAAGGTTAAATCCGCCTATTCGGTGAAATTGGGAGTGGAAGGCGATTTACTAGGGGAAATGGAACAGTACGCTATATTGAGTGCGATTGATCACAATTGGCAGGACCATCTGACGGAAATGGAGGAATTGCGGCGCAGCGTAGGTTTACGGGGTTACGGCCAGAAAGATCCGCTCAATGAGTATAAGCACGAAGCGTTTAATTTTTTTGAAACGTTGATTGCGCAGATTCGCCGCGAGATATGTGCCAAAGTATTTCGCATTGCGTCCAGTGACCGTTCTCTGAGTCTCATGATTGGGCATCTCCTCGACGACGAAAAATTTTTAGGCCGAAATTCTAAAAAGGGCAAAAAAAAGGATGACAAACTCATGAATTTATCGTTTAATCACAGCGATGAATAGTAACCAGGACCGTTGTTCATTTTGCGGGAAACATCAGGCGCTCGTACGAAAATTAATTGCGGGGCCGGCTGGTATTTTCATTTGTGACCGCTGCGTTAGTGTTTGTGTAGCGGCGCTCGACCGTGAAATCCGGGGATTTTCTGGGAGAATCGGCGTGAAGAAGGGTTTTTCCTCCGAGGATCCGGAGGAGCAAAAAAATGATGAGGATACGGCTTTTACGTTCAAATGCACGGTACCTTCGGCGCTGAAGAAGATATTGGATGAATACGTCATTGGCCAGGACCACGTTAAAAAAGTATTATCGGTGGCGGTCTACAACCATTACAAGCGCCTGGTCTCACTGGGGATTATTGCCGGCGAAGGGGATTTATCGGAGCGGCGGTTAGTCAACGGAGACACGGAGATTGAGAAAAGTAATATTTTATTGATTGGGCCGACGGGGAGTGGTAAAACGTTGCTGGCGAAGACGCTGGCGCGGGCATTGGACGTCCCCTTCGCGATCGCCGACGCAACGACTTTGACCGAAGCGGGATACGTGGGCGAGGACGTGGAAAATATTGTTTTACGCCTGCTGCAAAACGCCGATTACGATGTTAAAAAGACGGAATGCGGCATTATTTACGTGGATGAAATTGATAAAATTGGGCGCAAGACGGAGAATGTTTCGATTTCGCGGGACGTTTCTGGGGAAGGCGTACAGCAAGGGCTCCTCAAGATTTTGGAGGGGACGGTTTGCAATGTGCCGCCCAAAGGAGGCCGCAAACATCCCGAAGAGGAGTACATCAAAGTCAACACGGAAAATATTTTATTTATTTGCGGGGGGGCGTTCGCCGATCTGGATAAAATTGTAAAAGACCGCGTCGGGAAAAAGATTTTAGGTTTTAACACGGCCTTACAAAATTTTAACCAAGAAGAGGAAAATATTTTACGCCGCGTGCAACCGGAAGACCTCATCCTTTTCGGCCTAATTCCTGAGTTTATCGGGCGTTTACCGGTGATTTCCGTGCTTGACGAGCTCCGCGAAGAGGATTTGATCCACGTGTTGACGCGTACGAAAAATGCTTTGGTGAAGCAGTATCAGAAGTTATTGTCGTGGGACGGGGTTGAGTTGGAGGTGACGCCGGATGCGGTCCGCGAGATCGGGAAAATCGCGTTAGCGCGCAAGACGGGGGCCCGAGCCCTGCGCTCCATTATGGAGGAAATTATGGTGGATGCGATGTATCATTTGCCCGACCAAAAGGATGCCGAGCGCTTGACCATCGATGGAGAGGCGGTCCTGAAAATTGAAAATTTATCGAAAAAATTTTAAAAAGTTTTAAAAAATTATTGTCACTCGTCGCCTGTGGACTCGGAATGGCGCCCGTTTACGGGGAGCAATCGGAGTGGCAGGAGCAGGTCGAAGCCATCAAAAAACTCGCCGAAACCGGTTACCTCGACGAAGCGGAAAAAGCGGGGCAAGTTTTACTGGACAGTATCGTTTTACGGGATGGGATCGGTGGAGAACGCATCCGATTGCTGGAGTTGCTCGGTGGGTTTTGTGTGAAAGGTGGGCGCCATCGCCAGGCCGCAGACTATTATTTGCGGGCGAAAAAAGATGCGGGCGACGAAATGGAGGCCAACCGTTACCTCGTGCTCGCTGCCGATGCCTACTACTCTAACGGCGATTACACTCTGGCGGCGGCGCTTTACCTGGAGCGCTACCATCGGGCGGCGGACGATGGGATTGTTTTTCGCTACGGGTGTGCGCTCCTCCACGGCGACAATTGGGATGAGGCGGAGAAATTGAGTTTTCAAAACGAGCGCATTCGGGCGAAATTCGACTGGAATCGGGCGACCTATTGGTACAAAAAGTGTGATTTCAGAAAAGCTTGCCGCTATTTGGAACCGCAGCTTGGGGACCGTACATTGGGCTTGGCGGCACATTATTTTTACGCGCAGATGCGCCATCGTTTGGGGGATCGCGACGGGGCGATGCGGGCCATAGAACGGGCGTTGCACATGTATTACGGGGAGCGGTCGGGCGACGGGGATTACGAGCGGCTCCTGTGTTTACAATTGAGGATTGCCGTGGAGCGGGATGATAGGGCGACGGCGGAGGAGGTCGAGCGTACGTTACGGGCGCTGGGCGATGGCCATTTAGGCGCGATGTTACTGGCAAAGGCGGCGGGATTACGCTGTGGGGGGAAGGGTGCGGAGGCGTTAGTTGTGTTGGATGAGTTGGAGCGTTATTTACCGGGAGAGGCGTGTTATTTACGTGGGGAAATTTTTTTTGAGGGCGGAGAGGCAGGGCGTGCGCTAGAGATTTTCAAGGAATTGGGGAAGAGCGAAGGGCGGATGGGGTACATTGGGCGGCTACGGCGGGCGGATTTGGAGCACGAGTTAGGGAATTTTTTACATGCGGAAGAGCTTTACGGGGGGTTGCAGCGGGAGGTTGATGGGGAGCGATGGATGGAGGGGAAGGGTATAATTTTTGAGTACATAGGGGAGAAGATTGGGCGGAGTCGGCGGGCGAAGGGGTACGCTGAATGACGGCGATGGATTTGCAGCGGAATAATTTTGGCGGGCCTTTGCGTTTTATGGGGGATAGGTCCTTTCCCATGGGTTACCATTGCGATTGCGGTTCTTTGTTGGACTCAAGTTCGTCGGAATCGGGCCTGATTTCCATTTTTTCTATTATATCCTGCACTGTCATCTGACTTGGATCTTTTTCTATTCGACCCTTTTCAGGTATTTCCGATTTTTGCTGATTTGGATCAATTTTTTTCAATTTGACCGCTGTGAGGGCCTCTGACGTAATCCCAGATCCACCACCATGCGGCGGCGGCACTCCAGCAGGCGGAGGCGGTGGTGGAGGCGGTACATCACCAGGCGTGGCACCAGGAGACTCAGGCACAGCGGCAGCGGGCAGCTCGTTAGTGGGTTCAGCGGCGTGATCAGCGGTAGCGAATTCCGATTCCGGTTCTTCGAAGGAACTGGATTCAGACGCTATAGCCTCTCTGCGCACTGCTAGTTTTTCCCGTAATTCCTCCATTGTCAGAGCATCTGAATTTTTTTCTGTCTGACCTTTTTCAGGTATTTCCGGCTTTGTTTGATTCGAATCTATTTTTTTCAGTTTGACCGCTTGGAGAGCATCCGGCGTAATTCCAGCCCCACCATCAGCAGGAGGAGGAGGAGGAGGAG
>JAIROS010000007.1 GCA_031257405.1 Puniceicoccales bacterium
TATGAGGCCGTTGAGCAGTGTATTGAAAATAATGATGAAAAATCGCCGTGGCTTGCCTACGACGGAGGATTGAAAAAGCGCATCACTGATGATACTGAGGCCAAAAAGACTGCGATAGAAGACGCCCACGAAGTAGCCATAGAAGCCGCCGGGGAAGCCGAAGCAGACCGTTTAGCCGCCGCCCGCAAAGCGGAAGCAGCCCGTAAAGCCGAAGAGGCCCGCCTCGCAGAAGAGGCCCGTAAAGCCGAAAAAGCACGTCTAGCCGAAATAGACCGTAAAGCGGAAGAAGCCCGTAAAGCCGCCGCAGCCCGTAAAGCAACCAAAGGAGCTGGCCTGAGTATAACCGTGCTCACACAAGAAGAAACCGCCACGGTCAACACCGCTAAAGAACAAATGGAGGATGTGGTCAAACGGTTCAGTAAGGGACAGAAAACGTTCGATGATTTTGGAGTGGCAGCTAAAGAAATCGATGCCATAGAAGAAACCGCCGAGGCCAAAATAACCAACCCAGATTTGAAAACCGATCTATCAAACGAGGCCGAAGTAAAAAAAGCATTTATGCTCGTCTATGTCATCGCGCAAGAATTCCACAGAGGCCCACAAACGGAGGCTAATGCGAAGAAGGCCATTGAAGAAATTAGTCAGATTTGGGAGAAGATTTGGGAGAAGATAAAGGACTTGAATGTCGATGATGAGAGCACGGAAAGACTCAGACAATATTGCGTGCGTAGATCGTCACCGATACATATGCAGATCGTCATTATGCAATTTAGAAGCGGTCAATTGCTTGGGGTTAGTGTGATTGGTGAAATTGATAGACTTCGCAGTGAAGCTCTAAATGAAATTACGGACCCGACATGGCAAAAGCGAGTGCGACAGTATGCGACGTGGAAAAAGTGGGAGGTTGAGATTGATTTTGCGGTTGAGGAATTCGACGAAGGGGACAGATCCGTAACCTATGCTGAGATTATTTTGGGAAAAATGGATGAAATTTTAAGGATAGCAAAGGGCGAGATTGGAAAGAAACAGTGGTCAGCGCTGCAGCAGTACGTCAGACGACAGATGGAAGCGATTGTTAAAAAAATCATCAATATCGTCGCAGAAAACGTTACGGATGATCGGTTGGCGGCCGACGAGGCGTTGCGCGATCTCGATCATATTTGGCGTTTAGCGGAGCGGTACATCGATGATCCGGCGATACTCCAAGCTTTACGGCGGGAAGTCGAAGGGATTAGGCAGCGGCTTAGGTTAGGGCAGGAGCCGGAGCAGTCGCAGTCGCTGAAACAGTTGCCGAAACGCGAGTTAATCCTCATGGCCTCCAGTAATAAACCACATGCAGCGGCGGCGGAAATGTCAGCATCAGCGTCAGCGTCGTCGTCGAAAACGTCAGCATCAGCGTCGTCGTCAGAGACGTCAGCGGCGGCGGAAATGTCAGCGGCGGGAGGAGGAGGAGGTACTGCGTCCGGTGCTACGGGTCGGGCGGCGCAATCGGACATTCCTGCGGCATCGGATTCGGAGCGCGGATCAAGTGGGGCGTCGTCGTTCGGTGAAAAATCTTCCGGCCTAGCGCTGCCGACGGACGAACAGGGAAATAAAATGGATAAAAAACAAAAATCTGATGTATCGCCGCAGTCGCCGGTTTCGGAGGTGGAAGGCGAGATGGAGGAGCCGGGGGATCAGGACCAGTCACCGGAAGCGGAAGTGGCCGAACCCGAAGAAAAATCGCCGGATACCCAAACGGAAAGTAAAAAAGTTGGTAAAAATGAAGCAAAGTTGGAGGGGGAATCGCAAGCGGAGGACGAGGCGGAAGACGACCAGGCCGGGAAAGAAAAATCTCCAGCAGCCAAAAAAGAAACCGGCGATAGCGCCGCAAAACAGCCGGATAAAGGGAAATCCCCAGCCGCTAAAACGAAGGATAAAAAAGGTAAAAAAGGTAAAAAAAGTGGGGCGGAATCGGAGGAAAAATCACAAGCCGAAGATGAGGCGGAAGGCGATCAGGCCGGAAAGAAAAAATCTCCAGCAGCAAAAAAAGTCGCCGACGACAGTACCGCAAAACAGCCGGATAAAGGGAAATCCACACCCGAAGATGAACCGTCAGCCGCTAAAGCCGGAAGTAAAAAATCGATAAAAGTAAAAGGGGGTACCGACCGCGCGAAGGGAGGAGATCAGTCGAAAGCGGCCGACGGTACGCCAACCGATCCATCTCAGTCAAAAGACCCGAAAAAACAAGCCGAACAGCTAAAATCCCCCCAAACGACGGACGTAAAAGCGGGTGACGGTGCGCAATCGGGTAAAGCGACGCCGGATGCGAAGTCCGCGTCGGGTACAACGTCCAGGAGGAAGGCGAGGAAAGCAGGCCGATCGCTGACCCCTCCTCCAAGCACACAAATGTCGATCAAAGCAGCGGCTCCGGGGACTGAAGGTGGTGAGCAAGTCAGCCGATTGGGGCGGAAAAGAGCTGGGCGCAGGAGGTCTCTGAGCGTATCGGCAGCTAATTCGGCGGCGGGATTGAGGCCCAGAAGTTCATCGGTGGGTGTGGCAAATGCAGCGTCACAAAATTCCGATACGCAATCACTCGGCCGACCGGCGGCGGGATTGGAGTCGGTGGCGCCATCAAGTGCGGTGCTAAGGGCTACAACGGGCGTGCCAAATAGAATGTTAATCCCGAAATTCCCCACAGAGGAGGATGATAAGTTCCGACCGACGGAGTCTAGCGATAAGGGGAGTTCCAGCGGATTGATTGTCCGGGGGGAATCGCAACGATTGCAATCGCGCGCCGTGTCTAGTGGATTACCGCCGGCAGTAGGGAGGCCGACGGGGCAGACGGATCCAAGACAGTTGGGTGCTCAGTGGAAGTCAGCGGTTGTTGGGACCGGTGGTCCTTCGTTACCCAAGGTCGTGAACATTCGAGCGGCTAGCATGCCAGCGGGACAAAAACCATTACCGGGGGTGGAAAAAAGGACCGGCGCTTCGGCCGAGGATCGGGCACTGGCGGTAAGGAGGAAAGCGATGTCGCAGCAGTCGTTCAGCGCGAGGGATGCGGAATCAAAACATCCTGGAGCGGCCCAGAGATCGGGTGCAGAACATCCATCTCCGGCGCAATTATTTCGTGAAAAATCGCGGCAGACGAATCCTTCGGCGCTCATGCGTCGTCCTTCCGATGAAGCTGGGGCGAGTGATAGGGATCGCGGGCCGGTCAGGCGGTTGAATTCCGTGCCCAATGCGCAGCCGGATGCGATAGATTCGCGGTTACCATTGGGGCCGTTGGATGTTCGGGCGAGGCGTAATTTACCGTCGGATTGGAGGAAAATGCCGATGAGGGAGGAGGTCGAGGATCGGTTGGACGCGGAAGAGGAGATGCCCTATGGTATGCGGGTGGAGAGGGCCTTTAGGCGGGCTGCGGTTGGAGTGAGTCGCTGATTATTTTCTGCGGGAAGGCGGGCTTGGAGGTGCGATGGGCGTGAGGGGGCTCGGTGGTTATTTTCCTGCGGAAGATTGGAATTGGAGGCCTTTGTTGGTACGGGGGCTTCTGATTGTAATTTTTAGCGGGACGACTGGCGGCGATTCTGTTCTGAGTGGGCTGCAGCGAGGTTAAAAATTTTTTTCAAAAAAAACTTGACTTTTGTCAAATTCAAAAAATATCTTCTAGAAGAAAGAGTGTTTGGTGGAAATATGATCGGAGTGTAGCGTTGGTTATTTTCCTGCGGAAAATTGGAATTGGGGCCTTTGTTGGTACGAGGGCTTCCGATTGTAATCGATGAAATATTATTAATTTTTGTAGCCAAGGGGATCCGTTTTCGTTATTTATTAGGAAATGCTTATCGATCTCCTTTCGCTTTTCCCAGAAATGCTCGACGGCTTTCTAAATACATCGATTATCGCCCGCGCCAGAAAACGGCAGCTGCTGCAATACCGCTCACACAATTTGCGCCAATGTTGTTAATTTTTGTGGCCAAGGGGATGCGTTTTCGTTATTTATTAGGGAATGCTTATTGATCTCCTTTCGCTTTTCCCGGAAATGCTCGACGGCTTTCTAAACACATCGATTATCGCCCGCGCCAGAAAACGGCAGCTGCTGCAATACCGCTCGCACAATTTGCGCCAATGGTCTAGCGATAGGCATTTGCGGGTCGATGACCGGCCTTTCGGAGGCGGAGCGGGGATGGTACTGCAGCCGGAACCCATCGCTCGCGCCATTAAAGATCTGCGGCAGGAGCAAACGGAGGTCGTTTACCTCTGTCCGGACGGCGTCCCATTGACCACGGCTGTCGCACGCGAATTGGCACAAAAACAGCATTTAATCTTTTTATCTGGCCATTACGAGGGGATTGACCAGCGCATCCGCGAGGGGTATGTCGACATGGAGTTATCGATTGGGGACTATATTTTGACGAATGGGACGCTAGCGGCGGCGGTAGCCATTGACGTTATTTGTCGGCATATTCCTGGGGTTTTGGGCAATAATTTTTCCTTATGTCAGGATTCTTTCAGCGGCGGGTTACTGGCGAGTCCGCAGTATACGCGGCCGCGGGAATTTGAAGGGATGGCGGTGCCGGAGATTTTATTGAGTGGCGATCACCGGGCGATTGAGTGTTGGCGGTTGGAGCGGCGTCTCGAGCGTACGCGGCAGCGGCGGCCGGATTTACTCGATAAATAATGCTGCTTTATGGTAAAATGTTTACTGGTTTGGCTAATTTTTAGTAATTTAATAGTTAAAATATTGGCTAATTTAATGAATTATATATAAAATTCGGAGAAATGATGCGCCTTGGCGGCGGCGGCCTGATTTACTCGGCGAGTAGTATTTTTTTGTGATAAAAATGTTTGACAAATATTTTCCTTCGCCGATGATGCTCGCCATAGGCCTATGAATCCGGTTATTCGAGAAATTACGGCGGGGCGATTGATTGCCGATCGCGATCATTTTAAGGTTGGGGACGGCGTAAGGGTCCACGTGAGGGTCCGCGAGGGCGATAAGGAGCGCATCCAAATTTTTTCTGGGATCGTGATTGCTAAAAAGCATTCTGGGATTTCGGCGACATTTACGGTCCGGCGCATGATTGCGGGGGAGGGCGTCGAGCGCATTTTCCCGGTACATTCGCCGAGTATCGCCCGCATTGAGGTCGAGCGCGAAAGTGTGCCGATGCGTGCGAAGTTGTATTATATTCGCGAGCGTGTTGGTAAAGATGCGATGAAAGTTCGGGAAAAAAAGCGTTAATTTATGCTTGAAGCGTTTGCGAAATCGGTAATTTTCGTTATACTCCTCGCGTTGGGCGGATATTTTTTCATGCTTTTTCGCAAAAAGGGTTGGTTTTTCCCGCAGAAAATGGCCGGCGATGGGGCAAGTCCCAGCGATTTGCGAGTAACGGAGCGGCTGTCGATCGGTGGGCGCCATTACATTGCGGTGGTGCGGTGCAATGGGCAAGAATTTTTGATTGGGATTTCCCCGACGTCGATCACCGCGCTAGGTGCGTTGCGGCCGCGTTCTCGGGAGGGGGCTTACCGGGAAAAGAACAGGAATTTTGCGCACTTCGAGAAAAATTTATCGGCGAAAGATGGCGACATGGCGGTGGAGAAAATGTTTTATCGGCGGTGATATGAGGGTCGATGGCGTCGGTTATCGAGTTGCTCGCGAAGGGGGTCCGTTTTTTACATTCCAAAAATATTGAGCGGCCGAAGTGCGATGCGGAATGGTTATTTGCGCACGTGTTAAGTTGTTCGCGCCTTGAGTTGTATCTCCGGTACGGGGCGGCTGTCGGTGCTTCGGATGAGGCGCATTTGCGGGAATTGCTGGTGCGGCGTGCGCGGCGGGAGCCCCTGCAGTATATTTTAGGGGAGGTCGATTTTTGCGATGTGAAATTGGCGGTTGATCCGCGTGTTTTGATTCCCCGTGGCGAGACGGAGATGCTTGTGGAATGGCTTGTGGCGTACATTAGGGGCCGTGATTGGGGTAATTTTGCGGCTGGTGGAGCGAGTAATTATCGGTGTAATATTTTAGATTTGGGGACGGGAAGCGGTGCGATTGCGATTGCTTTGGCCAAATATTTCCCTGCGAGCCGGATATTTGCGACCGACAAATCCCCCTTTGCGCTGGCAGTTGCTCAGAAAAACGCAGAGCGCAACGGTGTACGAAATGTAAAACTTTTGGAATCGGATTGGTACGATGTTTTTGGGGGTGGTGTATGTCAAGAAAAATTTGACATAATTGTGGCCAACCCCCCGTATTTAACGCCGCAGGAATTGGCCGATGCCCGGGATGAAGTCAGGAAATACGAGCCGATTTCGGCGCTCATTGCCGGCGATGGAGGCCTACGGGACATCGAAATTATTCTCCGTGGGGCGAGGAATTTTCTCAAAAAAGGGGGGCTCGTCGCTCTGGAAACGGGGATCACACACCCCCGTCAATTGCGAAAAAAATATAAAAATTTTTTCAATAAAACGGAAATTATGCGGGATTTAAATCAATTCGATCGCTTTTTTGTGGCCTACGTCTGACAACCCAATCTGCCGGCTTGCCATTCGCGGAATTTTGTTTAGAAAAGCCCTAGTTGGGATAAAATGGATCAGAATTTTATTATTAATATTACGGAGCAGGCGATGGTATTAGTTTTGATGCTATCGATGCCGCCCATTTTGGTGGCGACGTTTGTCGGGTTGATCACGAGTTTACTGCAGGCGCTGACGCAGATTCAGGAGCAAACACTCGGGTTCGCCATCAAATTATTTTGCACCGTTTTAGTTCTGACGCTATCGGCTTACTGGATCGGCGACGAGCTAATTGCCTTTGCCAACAGCCTATTTTCTAATTTCCCGACCATTATTCACTGATGGGCATCGAACATATAACGTCCGTTTTATTTTTAATGATGATGTGCATCATTCGTTTAGCAGCGGCGCTTTCTTTGACGCCGGTATTTGCGAAGCAGTACATTATGGGGATGGGGCGAAATGTGGTTATTTTCGCGATGGCTTTACCGCTTTTTCACGCATTATACCCCACGTTACCGACGACAAACATCCCGCTATTGATTCTTTTTGTAACGATTTGCAAGGAAGTGATTATTGGGGCGATGCTAGGATTTTTATCGGGATTTATTTTTTACGTTACGGACAGTGTAGGATTCATCATAGACATCCAGCGGGGGTCGTCGCAGGCGATGACGTTTGATCCGGTTGCGGGCTCGCAGACGTCGTTACTGGGAAGTTTTTTGACGCAGATGATAGCGACGTTATTTTTTTCGATGGGGGGATTTTTATTTTTTCTGGGCGTGATTTACGAAACTTACATCATTTGGCCTGTTTTTACATTTTTCCCCACATTTAACGTCAATTTCCCGGCATTTATGATGTCGCTAGTGGACGACGTTATGGAAGTAATTTTTTGTTTTTCCGCGCCGATATTGATCGTATTATTTTTAGCGGAATTTGGGTTAGGGATGATTAGTCGATTTGCGCCGCAGTTGAATGTATTTTTCATGGCGATGCCGGTAAAAAGTTGGCTATCGATGTTTTTTTTACTATTTTATTTTTCTTTATTGGGGCGATTATTTGAGTATCATTTTTTCACGCAGAGCAAATTATCATTTTTTGTGCGCCACTTTTTGCGGTAAAATCAGGAGGGATGGAGTGTGTAGATGAGCGAGAAAACGGAGGAGCCAACGCCTAAACGTATCCGTGACGCGCGGAGTAAGGGCAATATCGCCAAAAGTCAGGACGTGAATTCGACGCTAACCCTGATCGGCGCATTTTGTTACGTCGGGATGGGCTGGAATAAGCACCTGGACAGTATCTCCGAACTAATCCTCATCCCCACACAATTCATCGGCCGTTGCGAACTCAGCGGTTATACGGCCCAAGCGCTTTGGAGCGTCCTCATAAAAATGGGCGGCATTATTTTTCCAGCTGTTTTTGTAGTGGCGTTGCTGGGGATTATCGGGAATTTCGCACAGGTCGGACTCCTTTTTACGGACAAAACTATACAGCCCGATCTCAATAAATTGAATCCCATGTCGAAGTTACAGCAGATGTTTTCGATGAAAAATCTTATCGAATTACTGAAATCGACGGCCAAAATTATTCTGTTGGGTTTTTTGTTATTTGGCGTTGTTAGGAGTGTATTTGGAGATTTATTAATGTTGCCGTTTTGTGGCATCGGGGGTGTATTTGATATTTTGGGGCCCATCATGGCTAATTTCGCTAAAATGGTGATCTTCGCCTATATCATTATGGCGACATTAGACTACATTTATCAGAAAAAAAAGTGGAAAGAGCAACTCATGATGAGTAAGGATGAGGTTAAGCGGGAGTACAAGGAATCGGAGGGGGACGGTCAGATTAAGAGCAAACGCAAGCAGATTCACAAGGAAATGATGGAGGAGGATCCTCCTCAAAAAACAAAACAGGCATCGGCGCTGGTAACCAATCCGGAACATATCGCCATCGCCCTCCTCTACGATTTCGACCGCCCAGTATTCCCTCTACCCATTGTGATCGCTAAGGGGATTGGTATCGTTGCGGAGCGTATGATTAAAGTTGCGGAGGAGGAAGGGATCCCGATTATGCGCAATGTTCCGTTAGCTCACGCGCTGTTGGATACGGCTGGGGTCATGGAGTATATTCCGAAGGAGTTGCTTGCGCCCGTCGCGGAGGTATTGCGCTGGGTGAAGGAGGTAAAGGATGTGCGGGCCCGGGAAAATGCCGGTTTAATGTAAAATTTTTTTTGGCGATTTTTTGGGGGCAAAAGCTGCGCGCTTTGCGCGCGAAAGCATGGACTGCGTCCATGCTTTACAAGGAGCCTGGATGGCATTAAATTTAGCTATTTTAAAAATTATATTTAATTTTTTTAAACTCAGTTTAAAATTTTTATTATAATTAGGGGTAGAAAATATTTTTAGAAAAATTAAAAAAAAAGGCTTGACAGATTATTTTTTCTGCGCAAGGATTGTCGCTGTTTTCAGTAATATGAATATGAACACAAAAAAGATAGTCAGTGGAGTAGGCGCGGGTCTACTAGGTACATTGGTATTAATTCAGGATGGATATGCTAGTTCGCAACGCTCTTCGCAATCTAGACGGGGGAAGAGAAATCAGTCGAGGGTAGCGCCGTCGGGGCGTCGTTTAACGGCTCAGGAGCAAGCCAATTTTGGTCTTCGGAAGGGGGTGGCCACAGGGAATTTAGCGCTGGTGTTTGATGCGATTAAACGTGGTGCAGATATCAATGATCGTGGTCCGCATTCGGGGATGACGGCATTGGATCATGCGCAAGCGGAAGGACATCAAGAAATTGTAAATTATTTAATAGCGCATGGAGCGCGTCCGGTCCCACCACCGCTGCCGACGCCCAATTATCCAAAAGCACCACCGCTTGATGCACCGCCGCCGCCGCCGTTGCAGCCGTATCAGATTTGGGACCCGTACCGAGGCTGGGTTTGGGTTTATCCTTCAAATTGAAAAAATTAGTAACATCCCATGGATCCGTGCGTTTTTTCCGATAGGTACTATCGGTGGTAAAAACGCTATGTGCCGCCATCGCCGCAGTATGCATTGGAACATTCAGGGGAGCCAAATTATGAAAATATTGCGAGTCATTTAATAGAGAATGGAGCATGATATGCATCGCGAATCCGGAAGTCGGAAGAAGTCTCGGCGTAGAGGGGGCTTTCGGCTATAGGGTTTTGAGTGTTTTACATGTGAATCAGGATTGACTTTGTACGAAATTATTGTTGTATGGTGGACATGGATACGTTGGCGACCTGTGTTATGTCTGTTTTTGGGGTTTGTAGTGAAGCGAGTTACAGTTTTTTTGTGACTTGTTTTTCACAGATTTTTACGGCGATATGTCCTTTAGCGGTAGTGGTGCTTTATTTAAGTATGACGTCGAGTTGTGCGCCCCGGGAGCGTTTAGCTACGGCGAAGGTGGCGTGTTGGGTTGCGTGGGGGATTATGATGGCGACTGCGCTTGGTGGGCCGAAGGCTTTGGACGTGGTAGGGATTGCGATTGAGGCGTTCAACATAGCCGGTGGTTTGCTATTGATTATTATTGGGTTTGGCATGTTACGTTCGGACGATCCGGAGGTTGCGGTATCTCGGGATGAGGCGGCGGAGATTGGGCAGTTACCCAAAAAAAAGCGCCAGGACATAGCGATTGCGCCGATGGGGGTACCGATTATTGCGGGGCCGGGTGCATTGACGATTGTCCTTGCGAATCGGGCGGAAGCGAGTGGGACGGCGGGCTTTGTCTTTTGTTTATTAGCGATTTCCCTTGCTATTTTCCTTATATATTGGATTTTGGTTCTCACTTCGAAGGGTGCGAAGTGGTTAACGCCGACGATTTTGAAGTTGAGTTTTCGGTTATCGGGGTTATTTCTTGTGGCAGTTGGGGTTCAGATGGCGATGAATGGATTAAAGGACTCGCATTTATTGGCGAATTTAGCGAAACTTTAGCAAAAATTTTTCAATGTGTTAAAATTTATATTCATCATGATTTCTCCTGTAAGTTGGGAAGCAAATGGGGATGAATTGGGGCTCGCGTTTATTGGTAAATTTAGTGAAATTTTGGTAAAGTTTATATTAATCTTCGCCATCGATAATGCGACTGATGCCGATGAGATGGTCGCCCTTTTCAAGGGCAATGAGGCGGACACCTTGCGTGGTGCGGCCGATGACGCGGATATCTCTAACGGGTGTGCGAACGGCTTGGCCATGTTCCGTAACCATCATAATTTCGTCCGCATCGTTGACGGTCAATGCCGCTGCAACACCCGTATTTTTCGCCATTTTAATAGCAATGATGCCGGATCCGGCCCTTTTTTGTAGGCGGTAGCTGTCGAAAGTGGACCGCTTCCCCTGACCATTTTCTGCGGCGACGAGAAAAGTTGCCCGGTTATCGACGACCGTCATCGCCACGACATAGTCACTTTCCCCCAGGGTAATGCCGCGGACCCCGCGTGTCGCACGGCCTTGGTCGCGCAATTCCTGCTCGCTGAAGCGAATGGACATCCCTTCGTGGGTGATCAGAACGAGTTCGTCCTGGCCGTCGGACAACCGCGCTTCGATGACCTGGTCGCCCCCGTCGACGTCGATGCCGATAATCCCCCCGCGGCGATAATTGCCGTAGGCGCCGAGGTTTGTCTTTTTTGCGACACCATTTTTCGTGCCCATAATGAGGTAACGCCGGTCCGTGAATTCCGGGAAACAAATCATTGCCGCGATTTTTTCGTCGCTTTGCATTTCGATGACGTTGACCAGCGCGCGCCCCTTGGAGGTCCGCAATCCCTCGGGAATTTCGTAAACTTTTTCGATATAAATGCGCCCGTTCGTCATCACGAACATGATGTGATCGTGGGTACTGGCCGAGAGGAGGTGCGTAATGGTATCGTCGTCGCGCTGGCCGGCACCGATTACCCCTTTTCCCCCGCGTTTTTGGGAGCGGTAAGCGGCATTTTCCGTGCGTTTGATGAACCCATTTTCCGTGACGGTGATGATACACCCCTCGTTGGCGATGACGTCCTCGACGCGGAATTCGTCTTCGGATGGTAAAATTTTTGTCAAACGCGGTGTCGCGTAGAGGTCTTTTAGGGCGACGAGTTCTTGGCGGATGACTTTTAGGAGCAGTTGTTCGTCATTTAAAATGTGGCGATATTCTCCGATAATTTTTATTAATTCGCCGTATTCCTCATCGATTTTACGTTGTTCGAGGCCGGTCAACTGGTAGAGGCGCAGTTCCAGGATAGCATCCGTTTGGCGCTCGGAAATGGGATATTTCGCCATCAATTCCACCTTTGCGGCGTCCCGATTCGGCGAGTGGCGAATAATTTTTACAAAGTCGTCCAGATTGGCGAGCGCGATTTTGTAGCCCTCCAAAATATGGGCGCGCGTTTCAGCTTTTTGGAGGCGGAATTGTGTGCGGCGGAAAACGACTTCGCGGCGGTGGTCGAGGTAGCACTCGAGCATCTCCTTAATGTTCATTTGTTTGGGGCGGCGCCGGTGCAGCGCCAGGAGGATGACGCCAAAGGAGGATTCCATGGGCGTCAGTTTGAACAATTTATTGATGACCACGCGCGGCGATTCGTTGCGTTTGAGTTCGATGACGATGCGCGTATTTTCGTCGGATTCGTCCCGCAAATCACTTGCTTCGTCGATAATTTTTTCGTTGATCAGTTCCGCGATTTTAGTGACAATTGCCGCACGGTTCGTATTGTAAGGGACCGTCGTGATGACCAGTTGCTCGCGGCCATTTTCCATGCTCTCAACCCCGATTACCCCGCGATTGCGTACGATCCCGCGCCCCGTACGTAGGTATTTTTGGATATTTTCGAAGCCGATGACAGACCCGCCGGTCGGAAAATCCGGCCCCATAATAATGTTGCAGAGGTCATCTATGGTCGTGCAAGGGTCATCGATCAGGCGGCAGAGGGCGTCGACCAGTTCGCCGAGGTTGTGGGGCGGGATATTCGTCGTCATACCAACCGCGATCCCCGTGGAACCGTTCATCAGCAGGTTAGGGAGTGCGGCGGGGAGTACGGTTGGTTCGCTTGTACTTTCTTTGTAATTTGGCTGGAAATCGACGGTATTTTCATCGATATCGCGGAGCATTTCCTCGGCAATTTTTTCGAGTTTGCACTCCGTGTAGCGGTAAGCGGCTGGTGGGTCGCCGTCGATGGACCCGAAATTCCCCTGGGGGGTGATGAGGGGGTAGCGCATGACCCAATGTTGGCCGAGGCGGACGAGGGTTTCGTAGACGGAGGAATCGCCGTGTGGGTGGTAATTTTTGAGGACTTCGCCGACGACGCCGGCGCATTTATCGAATGGTCGGGAGCTGATCAAGCCTTCCCGCAGCATAGCGTAGAGGATGCGGCGTTGGACGGGTTTTAATCCATCGCGGACGTCGGGCAATGCGCGGCTGACGATGACGGACATGGAGTAATCGATATAGGACCGCTGCATGACTTCAGTGATATTGGTTGGGATGACTTTTTCCTGAGTATCTTGCATGCTTTGGAGGATATTAAGGCGATTTTGGGGATACTTTCAATGGTTAATATGGCTGATCGGGCATTTATTTTTTATTAGTGATAGGATATTTCGGCGATTATTTTTATGGTATATTGGTTTAGGCGTCGATGTAAGTTGCGTTGAGGGCGTTATCTTCGATGAATGCTCGGCGGATGGCGACATCTTCGCCCATGAGCATGGAAAATACGGAGTCCGCTGCCGCCGCATCTTCGATGGAAATTTTGAGTAATTTCCGCGCCTGAGGGTCCATCGTCGTCTCGAAAAGCTGCTTCGGATTCATTTCCCCAAGACCTTTGTAACGCTGAATCAGTAAACCGCGCCGCCCCAATTCCCGTATCTTGGAAACCATTTCCAGCCCAGAATACATCTCAAGAATATTTTCCTGGTCCGTACCCATGTGCTCGACGATGTGGTAGCGCGGGTAATTGGTGGCCTCGAAAGTATTCAGGTCGATGCCGAGTTCGGCCAGTTGATCTAGTAAAATTTTCAACTGCGTCGACTCAAAAATCTCGTGGACCGTGATGCGTTGGCGGATTTTAATCCCATCTGCGTCGATTTCGCGGGTCGTCGAGCCCTCAAAAATATCGTCGGTAATGGCGTATTCGGTGTAAAAATTCAGGCGTTCGTCCTCGTCGAATAGAAATTTGTAGGACTCCTCGTTACCCGAACGGATCCGCGCGATGAAGCGGGGTAATGTATGATCTTGGCGGTGGTGGTCGAGGTAGAGGGGCAGGGGGCAGCCGTGGCGTAAAATACTTGTGCCGAGGTTTTCGATTTTGGAAAAAATATGGATGATCGCAGAAACCACTTCCGCGGGAAAATGGTAATCGTCGATGGCGCGGACGAGCGTAATATCTTCCGTCCCCAGTTCGAGGAGCATGCGATTGAGTTCGGCGTTGTTGTCGATGTAGCGCTCTTTTTTGCGGCGCTTAATTTTGTAAAGCGGGGGTTGGGCGATGTAAATATAGCCGTTATCGATGAGCCCGCGCATTTGGCGGAAAAAAAATGTCAGCAGCAGCGTTTGGATATGGGAGCCGTCGACGTCCGCGTCGGTCATGATGATGATTTTGTGGTAGCGGCATTTATCCGGGTCGAAGCCGCCGATTTCGTCGTGGTTACCGATCCCCGTACCGCAAGCGGTAATGACCATGCGGATCGCTTCGCTGCTGAGGACCTTGTCGAGGCGGGATTTTTCTACGTTGATGACCTTGCCGAAAAGCGGTAGGATGGCTTGGTTGGAACGGTTTCGGCCTTGTTTCGCCGAGCCGCCAGCCGAATCCCCTTCCACGATGAATAATTCACATTTTGCGGGATCGCGTTCGGAGCAGTCGGCCAATTTCCCGGGGAGCCCCCCCCCCGTTAGCGCACTTTTACGGACCGTTTCGCGGGCTTTACGGGCGGCTTCGCGGGCGCGGGCGGCGTTGAGGCATTTGTCAATAATTTTTTTACCCAACCCAACGGTCGTTTCAAAAGCATATTTCAGGTGATCGCCGACGATTTTTTGCACGATGCCGTCCACTTCGCTATTGGAAAGTTTTGTTTTGGTTTGGCCTTCGAAGCGCGGTTCCGGGACTTTTACGGAGATAACGGCGGTCAATCCTTCGCGTACGTCGTCGCCGGTAAGCGTCGGGTCCTTATCTTTGAGCAGGTTATTAGCTTTGGCGAAGCCGTTAATGACGCGGGTGAGTGCGGTACGGAAGCCGGACAGGTGGGTCCCGCCTTCGATATTATGGATAGAATTGGCGTAGGCGTAGATTTGGTCGTTGTAGGAGTCGTTGTACTGCAGGGCGATATCGACGGTGACGCGGCTATTTTGGCTATCGAGCGCGGTGGAATCGGAAAAGGTGATGACGGGGTCGTGGATGGGTATTTTCCCGCGGTTCAGGAATTCGACGTATTCGGCGATACCGTTTTTAAAATTGAATACTTCCCGTTTATCGCTGCGTTCGTCGTCGATGGCGATGGTGATACCGGGGTTAAGGAAGGCGAGTTCGCGCAGGCGTTTGGTGAGGATATCGTAGCGGAATTCGCGGGTTTCGGTAAAAATTTCTGGGTCTGGGGTGAAGATAATTTTGGTACCCGTTTTGGTTGTACTGCCGGTAATGGTCATTTTTTGGGTGGTTTTTCCGCGTGAAAAGGCCATATAATGGACGTGGCCGTTGCGGCGGACTTCGACTTCGAAGGATTCGGAGACGGCATTAACGCATTTTGCGCCGACGCCGTGGAGGCCTCCGGAGACCTGGTACGCGCCTTTGCCGAATTTCCCGCCGGCGTGGAGGTTCGTCATGACGAGTTCGAGGGCGGGGATTTGGTATTTTGGGTGGACATCGACGGGGATACCGCGGCCGTCGTCTTCGATGGAGCAGGAGCCGTTGAGGTGGAGGGAGACGGTAATATTTTTACAATAACCGGCTAGGGCTTCGTCGATGGAGTTATCGACGATTTCGAAGACGCAATGGTGGAGGCCGCGTTCGAGGGTATCGCCGATGTACATATCGGGGCGTTTACGGACACCTTCGAGGCCTTCGAGTTTTTGGATTTTGGAGGAGTCGTAGGAATCGTTAGGGATGGGGAGGCTCATTACTTTAATCATGGTACAAATGGGTTAATGGGCAAGTCAAAATGCGTTTTAAATTGCGGGAAAAATGGGATTTATTGTTATATTTTTTGGTAGGGGGTTGTAAATTTTTTGGTGTTGTATTTTATCATTTTGTTGTGATCCGGACGGTAAAATCAGCGGCATTTGTGATTAATTTTTTACCAAAAAATTGCGGGAAAAATGGGATTTATTGTTATATTTTTTGGTAGGGGGTTGTAAATTTTTTTGGCTTATATTTTATCATTTTGTTGTGATTCGGATCGCAAAATTAGCGGCATTTGTGATTAATTTTTTACCAAAAAAGAGCGCCGTTATTGCAAGCGCTCCTGTGTCTGAGACGAAAATAATATGAAACAAAAATTATTTTGCTGCGGGTAGCTTAGTCGGTGGGCCATCTAGTCATTTTTTTTCTGCTCCGTTACGGGCTTCCGATGTGCGTCTTTCGAAGTGGCGGGCTCAGAATCGGCGCGTTTTTGTCCCTTTATTGCCCGGTTGTATTGAAATTCTAGCATTTTCGCAAATCTTTCTTTGGCGTTCTCTGTAAATTTTTCAAATCTTTCTTTGTATGGCGGTTCGAGGACCATTTCTTTAAAATCACCGTTACATTTTTTGTATGCATCGATAAGCTGTTGTTTTTTTTCGTTGCTCGGCTCTTCGAATGGGCCAAAACCTGGTCCGCCCGGGAAATGGGGCCCGCCCGGGGGAAATCCAAAACCTCGTTTAAGCGGGAATCTACCTCCGAAATGTGGTCTATGGGTGTCGCCGGGAACATGGTCTCCGCCCGGATGGCCCGGGGGAAATCCAGCGAAAGAATGGCGCCTGCCCGGATGGTGGCCAAAATCCGGTTTCAATGTGAATCCGTCTCTTGGATGTGGTTTAGAGGCGTCGCCGGGAACAAGGTCTCCGACCGAATGGCGCCTGCCCGGATGGTGGCCAAAATCCGGTCTCAATAGAAATCTACCTCCGGGTCTAGGGACGCCGCCCGCTCTACCCATCTGCCGTGATCCGTGCTCTCGTTTATCACTGGGTTCCGACTGGGTTTCGTTTGGTTCTCTGTATTTTCTAATACCGCGCCAGAAACTGCGGCCACCTCTGTGAAAACCGTGTCGGCGCTCCCTAGCCTGATCATCCGGCGTATCGCTTCCCCAAGCGCACTGTCCCAAAGATAAGGTTCCCAGCGAGACAATTAATATATATTTCAATGTATCCATAAGTGAATGTTATGCTAATTTTTTTATTTTAAATGTCAAGGCTTTGTTAGTTAAATTCATTAAAAATAAATATATGTTTAAAAAAGTCGGTAAATTTTGTTAACTAAATTCATTAAAAGTAAGTGTGTATTTCGGGAAAATATCGGTAAAAAATAGAGATAAAAGTGGGAGTAAAATTACAATTGCATCATCATGGGATTCATATTTCCAGCGGGCATATCCCCACCATCTCCACCAGCATTTTCCAAAAATTGTACGTTGTCCTGGGGTAACTCGCCTTGTACGAAACGCTTCATATCCTCGCTTTCCTTTTGGAATTGTCCGATAAATTTTTCTAAAATTTTTTTGAAATTATCCAGATTAAAAAATTCCTTGGGGAGCAGGTACAACACGCCGATATTTTTACTTTCTTTGTCATAAGAAAAAGTCACATTACCCGCTTCGATACTGCCGTTTTGCATGACGTAGTGGCGTAAAATTTCTTTTTTTCCGATGGCAGGGAGTTCGCCGAGTTCGGCGTAGAGGATTAGGCCGTCGAAATGTTCATTAAATTTCAGGTGCAGTTGGAAGTCCTCACCCACGGCGAAACAGCAATAAGCTTCCTCGTCCACCTCCAGTTGTGCTCCGATTTCTTGGCCGAAATCGCCGATTACCTGTGCCATTAATTCTCGCGACATATCTTTCTCCGTTTTTGTGCTGCGTTTACATGCTATGGAATGGGCGCCGAATGTCAATAAATTTTAAAATAAAAATGGCGATAGGTGTAATAAATTTGGATTTGGGTTGAAAGTTTTGTGAATTTTGCGGGGATTGGTCGGTCTAAAAAGTTTGTGAAATTTTATTGGTTTGAGAGTTATATTTACGGCAATTTGCCTACCAAAAATTATATTTACAAAAATTTGCTTACATGGAAACTATATTTATGAAAATTTCACGAAAAATTTTGTTGACAAAAAACTACAGCGCAGGTATTAAATTAATATTCGAGAGTGTATTTGCGACGGTGTCGGGCGTTAGTGCTGAGAAATTTTGGGCGTCCGGCGATTGAATGATATGAATCGGAGCGCCAAAAATCGGACGAGTTTTGAGGGAATTAGTCGGGCCAAATAAAATAACCGTCGGGATGCCCAGGAAATTGGACAGGTGGACGCCGCCAGTGTCGTTGCCAATAACAAACTCACAAGCCGCAATTTCATCGCGAAATTCCAGTAAACTGGTTTCGCCGGCGCGGTCGATGAGACGGCGTTCGTCGGGGAAATGGCTTCTAATTTCCCGGGTGATGGCCGCGTCATCCGGCGTCCCGAAAAGCACAATATCAGCGGCCGTCCGCCCCAAAAGGACCTCGACGAGGGCGATCCAGTGGGGAATGGGCCAGCGTTTTTCGGGGTTATTTTCGCTGCCACAAATCAGGCCAATCGCATTCGCCTTCGGAATTTTTAGGTCGATGGGCGTGAGGTCCCAGTTGCCCCGATAGCCCATTTTTTCAATGAAATAGCGGAGATTTTCGGCCTGGTGGACGGCGGGACTGTCGCGATCCATGGCGATGCACTCGGAAAAATAGGGGCGCTTTTTATTTACAAACCGCGGCGCAAAACTCAATTTCGGGTTCATGAGCAGGACTTCAATGTCGCCGGTCGTCGAATCATTGCCGATCCTAATCGAAAAATCCGGCTCCAAACGGCGATACCCCCAGAGCTGCCGGTAGTACGCCAGCGGATAAAACGTTTTACCATTCGCGCGGCGGCCGATCGGAAGGATATGGTCGGCGATGGACAGGGCTTCCAAAAATTGAACAAAATTTTTACGCACAATGAGCACCACTTTTGCGTCGGGACGCGCCCAGCAAATGGCTTTTACAGCCGGTATAGTCATGATGATGTCGCCTAACCAGTTCGGCATGCGGATGGAAATTTTTACTTTTTTTTCTATTTTCGAATCGTCAAACGCGCGGCGCTTCTGCGGTAAACTCAGCCAATTGTGCATTTGGTCGAGGGTACGCCAGCGGTTGTGCGCCCAGAGCCAGTCGCAACATACCCCGTCGGCGGTGGATAATTTCCGCTCCAGCCAAGCATTCATCGCGCGGATTACGGGGTAGCTCCTCCGGCCGTTGTCCGGGATTTCGGGGTCCAGCGGGAGGCGTTCCACGGAACATTTTGCCCGGAAAATTCCCGTGCGCTGGGGCATGAGCATGTAAATTGGGCAGGAAAAATGCCGAAAGAGGAGGTCTGGGAGGTAAGTTGTCGCCGCGATGCGTCCGAAAAATGTCGCCAAAATCCCGCCGCCGCTGGCGTTCTGGTCAAATAAAATGACCACGATACCGCCGCGCTCTAATATTGCTTTGGCCGCCCAAAAATTATTGCCGCGAGCCAGCAATTTCAAACCAAATCTCTCCCGCGTCCGGCGAATCCAGCGCTCCAAAACTTTGTTTGTAAAAGGACGGTAAATGACCCCGATTTCAGTTCCCATCGCGGCGTCGTTGAGCAGCGGTATGGTCGTCAGCGCTTCCATTTGTGAAAAATGTGGCAATAAAATGATCCGCGGCCCATTATTTTTCACTTTTTCGCGAAAAAATTCCCCGATCGAGCCGTCCAAATGAAACGACCGCCGAATCCTCTGCTCCGAAAAATAGGGCAGCGAAACGGCCAATAACCCCAGTTCGACCGTGCGCGCACAACTCTCTCGCGCCAGTATTTTACATTCGTCGCGCGTTTTTTCTGGGAAAGCGTGGGCGAAATTTGATAAAATAATGCGTCGCCGCCGGCGAAAAAATGTAAAAAAAATTTGCCCCCAAAACCAACACAGTAATTCCACCCCTCGCAGCGGTAAATGAGCTGTAAAATAACCGGTGATGCTAATCAAAAAATGGAAAATCATGTGTGTTTTTTAAACAAAAGTGCCACATTGTGCCCCCCAAAACCGAGATTTTCACTGATCGCAACGCGGATATCACGGCGAATAGCCCCGTTCGAAACATAATCCAAATCGCACTCCGGATCGGGATTTTCGTAGTTGATCGTCGGCGGAATGGTGCCCGTCTCAATGGCCTTCGCGCAAATAATCGCTTCGATCCCGCCGGCAGCACCCAGTAAATGCCCCGTCATGCTCTTCGTCGAACTCACCCTTATTTTCCTACTGTCCGCCCCAAATACGCGTTTAATGGCGAGTGTCTCGATTTTATCATTCATTTCGGTGGACGTGCCGTGGGCGTTGACGTAATCCACGTCCGCAGCCGCCAGCCCCCCTTCGCGCAACAAATTTTCTAAACAATTCGCTAGCCCACTGCCCTCGGCGTCGGGACTCGTAATGTGATAGGCGTCGCAACTCGCCGCGTACCCAGCCACTTCGCAGTAAATTTTCGCTTTCCGCGCCAGCGCACTCTCCAACGTTTCCAACAGTACAATCCCCGCTCCCTCACCCATTACAAAACCGTCGCGTTGGGCGTCGAATGGCCGGCTAGCGCGCGTCGGCTCATCGTTAAAGTGCGTCGACATCGCCTTCATCATGCAAAAACCAGCAAAACTTAAACTTCTTAGCGCCGCTTCACTCCCGCCAGCAAAAATCGCGTCCGCTTTGCCGAGTTGGAGCAAATGGTAAGCTTCGCCGATCGCGTGGGATCCCGAAGAACATGCCGTCACCGTCGAAAAATTCGGCCCCTTGAATCCGCATTGAATCGCCACAACCCCAGACGCCATATTGCAAATTAAAGAGGGAATCATGAACGGCGACACCTTCAGCGGACCTAAATCAAAGAAGCGGGCCGTCTGTTTTTGGATCGTATCGATGCCGCCGATTCCGGAACCTACGATGGCGCCCACGCGGAAGGGATCAAATTGCCTCAGATCGAAGGCGGCGTCTTGGATCGCGAGTCGGGTAGCGGCTACGGCGAGGTGGGCAAAGCGGTCACTGCGTTTCACGTCCCGCACATCCATGTAATCTTCTGGGCTGAAATCCTTAACTTCTGCACTGACTTGGCAGGGGAAAGGAGTTGGGTCGAAGGCGGCGATGCGCGCTATTCCGCTCTTCCCCGCAGCCACATTATCCCACAAAACCGACGCACCCGCACCAAAGGAAGTCACACTCCCCAAACCCGTGATAACGACACGACGCAGCTCAGACATACGCGGACAGTAAGGCTAGGCGATGCGGCTTTTAATATATTCGGTAACGTCCTTTACGGTGGTCAATTTTTCGGCGTCCGCTTCGGGGATACCGCCTTCGATTTCGTTTTCGAATTCGTCTTCAAATGCCATCATTAGTTCTACGGTTCCGAGGGAATCCGCCCCTAAATCGTCTAAAAACGACGCGTCGTCGGTCACTTTTTCCTCGTTGATATTGAGGGAATTCACGATTACTTCTTTGACTCTTTGTTCTATCGATTTTTCGGCCATAATTTAAGGTTAAGCTCACTTATGAGTATTATTTTTTGAAGTCAAGCGACTTTTTTATGGGAGATGATTTTAGGTAGCGGAATTTATTTATTTTGGGCTTGATTGTTATTTTTTCACAAAAAATTCTTGCTATATAGGGATTCACTCGCTAAACATCTCATAGATAACGCCAAGATTCAATGATTTTTGTGTTATTTTTTTAAAATTTTGTCAGACTTTTTTAACTTAGGGATGGCGATGGGCTAAAAAACGCTCGGCTTCGCGCATTTCGGTACGCTGGCGAAGATCGTGGCGCTTGTCGTGGAGCTTCTTCCCCCTGCAAAGCCCAAATTTTACCTTCACTAAACCATGAAATATATACATTTTAAGCGGGATCGCCGTGAAACCTTCCCGTTCAATGGCGTTGCGGATCTTCCTAATTTCGCGACGGTGGAGGAGTAAAAAACGTTGCCGCTTGGCTTCGTGGTTCGCTGAATTCCCAAAAATATACTCGTCGATCTGCGCGTTAAACAGCACGGGACTGCCATTTTTGCCGATCCGCACAAAAGCTTCGTTAATCTGCGCGTGTCCCAATTTTACAGATTTTACCTCCGTCCCCCGCAAAACAATACCCGCGTCGAAAACATCCCCCACCGCGTAGTCGTGGAAAACTCTCCTATTTTTGATCTCGATGGCATTGGAATGCTTGGCCATGGAACGAATATAGCGATTGTACCAAAAAAGTCAAAATTATGGCTTGGCGTAGAGTTCAAAGGTGATTTTCCCTTCGATAATCTCCCGTAGCGCGATGTCTTCCGGCTCAAGCTTTTCCAGCGAGTAAATAAGAGGGCGCTCGCCGAATTTTAATTGCTTGACGCGCTTCGAAACAACGTTAATAAGAATCATCGGATCGCGGATAATCTCCTGGGCCGCCTGCAAATAATCGTTCCTCATAGAATACTAACTTACTACCAACGGGACTAATGTCCATTGATTTTTGAAAAAAAGTCAAGTTTTTTGCAATTTTTATTGCTTTTCCCGACGAGATCCTTTAATTGACAGCAGGAGGAGTAATGGTTTTTGAAGACGAGGACGACGAAGAAGACGAAATGAATAGTAGCCGCGACCAGGGGAATTATTTGTCCATCATTCAAAAAAAATTTTTGGAGGAGCGCAAAATTTTTCTATGGGGGTCCGTGGACGACCGTTCCGCGAAAGATATTACGGAGAAGTTGCTCTACCTCGAATTGACGGGCCCCGGGGAAAAAATTCAGTTCTTTATTAATACGCCGGGCGGCTCCATTACTGCGGGTATGGCGATTTACGACACGATGAAACTCATTTCGTCGCCCACGGAAGTCGTTGTGACGGGGTTAGCGGCGAGTATGGGATCGATTTTATTATGTGCGCCGCGAAAGGGTAATCGTTTCCTTTATCCCAACGCGCGGGTCCTGATCCACCAGCCGCTAATTTCGGGGCGTTTTTACGCTAAGGCGATAGACATTGGGATTCAGGCGGAGGAGATGGAGAAAACGCGTGCGGAGATGAATCGCATTCTTGCCGAAGCTTCTGGGCAGCCGCTGGAAAAAATTCAGAGGGATACGGATCGCGATTTTTACATGAATGCGCGCGAAGCCATAGCCTACGGTTTAGCGGACGCGATAGCGGAGAAAGTTTGGTAAATTGTCAAGGGAAAAGTATGGAAAAGCGAAGGGGATTTTGTAAATTTTTTGGAGAAAAAAGTATGAAAAAGTTAATTACTTCTGCAGGTGTTGTGGGCGCAGGTATTATATGTCTGCTGGCTCTGGACTCTAGCGTAAATGGTAAGGCAAAAACGGGAGACGTAGCGCCGGTTTCTTTGGCATCGGCTTCGAAAGGAGACGCAAAGATGGCAGCCTTGCCCCTTACTAAGACAGCATCGCCGGGATCAATTCCTTTGGCGTTGGCTTTGAAGGAGGACGGTGTCTCGGCAACATCGCCGGCCAATGTCGCCGTTGTGTCTACTGCGAAGCTCGGTGCTGAGTACTATAAGGCCAAGGAGGCCAACGCAAATTGTGCGAGTGCGATCGGTGGCGTACAAAAGGAGCTGGCATCGATGGCGGACGAATGTCAAAAAATGTTCAAGGAATATAACGATTTGCTGGAAAAATCTAAGAATCCGGCGTTGACCGAGGAGGCTAAAAAGAAGGCGAGAGAGGCAGCGGATAGCTTAAAGGAGGCATTGGCGATAAAGGAGTGTGCCGCCGAGGATTTCAAAGCGGCTTCCCAGACCCGTATTGTGAAGATGATTGGCGATTCGAAGACGGAGATTATGCAGGGAATAAAGCAGAAAGTAAGCGAAATTGCTAGGGCGAGGGGCATAGCATTGGTTTTTGATGGGGATGTTCCGTTTATATTTTTTGCGGAAGGGGCGATCGACATTACGGGGGATGTGCTTACGGCATTGAACGCGGATCGGCCGGCGGTGGTAGCATCGACAGGGGCTGGAACAGCGGCGGCACCAGTGGCACCGGCACCGGCAGTACCCGTAGCAGAGAAAAATAAGGAATTGTGAATATCGCCAATTACGTCACTCTGTCCCGCGTTTTACTGCTCTTTGTCGTCGTCGGATTGATGTATTTGGATGTGCCTTTTAGCACGACAGCTTGTTTTTTAGTGTATTTGGTCGCAGCGTTGAGCGATTGGTTGGATGGTTATCTCGCTCGGCGTTGCGGCATCGTATCGGCGTTCGGAAAGTTTATGGACGCTTTGGCGGATAAAATTTTCATGATAGGGTTATTTGTCGCCATTCTCGTATTCGGGATTTTACCGCGTTGGGCTTTATGGTTTGTTTTAATGATTATTGGCCGTGAATTTTTGGTAACTGGGGTACGGCTAGTGGCATCGAGTCGAGGGATAGTATTAGCGGCGGAGCGGGCTGGCAAGGTAAAGACGGTGATGCAGATTGTGATGATAGGATTTTTTATTCTTTGGCGAGCGGTCGTAAAGGATTTAACATTTTTACCCGTTTACGTGGGCCAAGTGATTTACGGGGTTGCGATTTTTTTATTTTTAGTTTCGTCATATTTGACGATTACGTCGGGGTATTATTATGTGAAGCGGTACAAATTTTTATTTGACGGTCGGGAGGGGATCGAGTTATGATGCGGTTAGTGGATTATATTTTATTTAATGGGCAGGAAGAGATGAAGTTATGATACAGTTTTTACGGATATTTTCGACGAAATTTATACTCAATGTTGCGACGCTAGGGCCGCTAGGTAGGAGCCGGTTTTTGCCTGGGACGTGGGGGTCGTTGGCGGGCGTCATCGGATATACGGTCGCCTTTTGGAATATAACTTTTTCCCAATTTTTTATAAGATTTTCGCTGCTTACTTTTATTGGCCTTTTATTTTGCGACGAAGCGGAGAGGCGGATGGGGCAGAAGGATCCGTCCAGCATTATTTTGGATGAATTTTGTGCGATGCCGCTTTGTTTTTTGGGTATCGAGCGTTTTTTGGGACAGGTAGCGGTATGGAAAATTCTTCTTTGTGGTTTTTGCGTTTTTCGTTTATTGGACGTGCTCAAGCCTTTAGGGATAAGGTCGCTGGAGCGGATTAGTGGCGGCGCGGGGATTATGGCTGACGACATAGCAGCGGCGGCGGTGACCTGCCTGGCATTGCATGTGATCGTTCCCGCGGTTCTCGTCTGAAATTGCCTAAAATTCAAAAATAATTCAGATATTTTTCACTTTTTTATATTAGTTTTTTGGAATAATATTGCTGGAATAATTTAGTGGCGGCGCGGGGATTATGGCTGACGACATGGCGGCGGCGGTGGTGACTTGCCTGGCGTTGCATGTAATCGTTCCCGCAGTTCTCGTCTGAAATTGCCTGAAATTCAAAAATAATTCATATATTTTTCACTTTTGTTATATTAGTTTTTTGGAATAAAATTACTGGAATAATTTAGCGGCGGCGTAGGGATTATGGCTGACGACGTAGCGGCTTCGGCGGTGATTTGCCTCGCGTTACATGTGATCGTTCCCGCGGTTTTTGTCTGAAATTGCCTAAAATTTAAAAATAATTCATGCATTTTTCACTTCGCCGCGTTGATTGAAAATAATTTGTGCAAATTTTGCATTTTATAGTTTGACTAAAAATTTACTCGGACATAATGCGGCGCCATATGGATGGTGAAATGAAATGGCACAGGCGTGTGACCAGCGTATTGTTCGCGTTGCTCAGTTTGTTACTGTCGGGGTGCGGCGTGACCACTCTGTTCAATAATTTGGAGGAAACGGAGGCGAACGAAATGATTGCCCTGCTCAAACAGTACGGCGTTTCGGCGAAAAAAATTATCGGCAAAGAGAGTTGTGCGCTATCGGTCCCGGAAGGCAGTTTTTCCGTAGCAATCGACCTGCTCAACGCCCACGGTTACCCACTGCCAAAATATCAAACTTTGGGGGATGTTTTCAAGAAATCTGGTCTTGTTTCCTCGCCGTTGGAGGAGCGGGTACGGTTTATGAACTCGCTTGGGGAGAGTATTGCGCTGACGTTGAGCAAGGTGCCCGGGGTACTGAAGTCGCGGGTACACCTCGTTCTCCCCGAAAATGATCCCTACGCGGAAAAGGCGACACCCTCTTCGGCGGCGGTTTTTTTAGCTTACCGTTCCGATTCGATGGTGGAGGATTACGTGCGCGACATCAAGTATTTGGTGACGAACAGCATTGAGGGGTTAGAGTTCGACAAGGTGACGGTTGCGCTATTTCCGGTCGCATTACCGCCGCTTCCCAAGGCGTTAGGGAAGAGTGACATGATGTTTTCGATAGCTGGGATTGAGATGACGGACGGGTCCAAGATGCAATTTTTCATGCTCCTGGGCGTACTGGTTGCGGTGATTATCGTTTTACTGATTGTGGTGCTATTGGTTATTTTATCGGCGAACCGCAAGAAGAAGGAGAAGGAGGCGAAGGTGGAGCATTTAGCGGAGGCGGCTGAGGGGACTAGTCCGGAGCAGGGGGAATCTTTAGATGGTGAGCGGCCCACTACGGTTGAGGGAGGTCAAGGCTAGCGGCGGTGTGTAAACGTTGGGTTGGCTAGGATTTAGATGGGATAATTTGGAGGATTGGTTGAGATGGAAACGGCGGCGTATATTCGGGGATTACTGCGCGATGACGCGGGATTATTTTCGGCGATTTACGACTTTAACGGCGGGATGGCGGATTATGTGCATGGGGATTTTTTCCCCGGGGCCTTGCCGAAGGAATTGATTCGGTTTATGGCACGGTCGGCGCGTTATGGCGGGAAGGTTTTGGAACGGATTCGCGGTTGGCTGGGCATCGATGATCTCGGCTGCTACGATTTTTCGGAGGCGCGGCGCTGGCTATGTTTGCTATCGGCGGAGGAGGTGCAGCGGGTAATGAATTACATGGGTGGGATTTGTTTTGCCGAGGAGATTCGCAAGGTCATTTTAGGGCGTGAGCTCCTGAAATTGAAGCGGACGATTGGCGATGACGCTTATTTTTTCGCCCTACGCAGTGCGTCTTTAATTTTGCGGGCGGAGGTCGCGGAACGTTTTCAAGCGGCTGGGGCGACGCTTGTGGAGCGCGTTTACAACACGGGGAAAACGGTTATTGAGATGAGTTTAGCGGGGGTTCCTCGGGCGATAACGCGGCGTTTTGCGTTAAAATTTCCGAAAAATTTTGGCTGGAATTTTACACATGAGGTCGAAAATCCGCAATATTATTTTGATTTTGTAAAAAAAGTTGTTAAACGGGCGATACCGGAGAGCGGGAGCGTCGCCCTTGCGATGATAAAGGCGTGATATGTTGCACATCAGTAGGGAAAAATTTCAGTTGCTGCCGCAGGGAAAAGTGCTCAAGCGGGAGGATTATTGCGCCTATTTGGAGGCCGAAAACGCCATTAGCCACGCTTACCGGGAAAATGATAACCTCATCCAACACGCAAGCCAATTGTGTAATCAGTTGGTCAGCAGTACGAATGGTAAAGTCACGGAGCTGATCGACTCCGCCAATGCCCGCGCCCAAGAATTGATCGATGCGGCCAATCAAAATGCGGAAGAAGTCATCCGGGAAGCTAACGCCAAAAGCCAGCAAATTTTAAGCGAAGCCCTGGAAAAACGAACGCAGATCCTCGACGAAGCAAAAAAATACTACGAAAACGAGGCGAAACGCGGCTACGGCGACGGCTACAGTACGGGGAAGGCGGAGTTGTCACAAAAATTGGCGGAACTGGCGGTAAAAAGTGGCGATAATGTAAAATATTTGGAAAGCAGCGTCGCGGGACTTGTGATAAAGGCGTTGCAGCGGATTATTGGGGAGGTCGACCGCCGGGAACTCATCGTCAATATCGTTCGCCAGGCCCTGAAGTCCGTTAAAAATCAGAAGGAAGCCATTTTAAAGGTTTCGCCGCAGGATTCGCAGGCGGTGCGCGACCATTTGAAGGAGATTTTATCCGACGGCATCGTCGATTATTTGGAGGTGGTGGCCGATTCGCGACTGAATCCCGGGACCTGTATTTTGGAGACGGATTTGGGGGTTGTCGACGCCAGTTTAGACGTGCAATTGGAAGCGATTATCGGGGCGTTTAGGAAGGTGATGCCGAAGGGTAGTGCGGCGGCGGCTGGCGGAAATAATCCGTTGGGTGCGGCGGAAAATGTGGCTGAAGGAGATGGGAACGGAGCGGTTTCCGGCGAGGAAAATGGGTCAGCGGAGGCCGGAGCGGTCGGCGAGCAGGACAGTGGAGATGAATTAAAAAATGAGTAAAATAATTAGGAAAATGGGTAAAAGAAAGGGAGACAACGGCGATGAATGCGAATCCATTTAGCCAAGCGACGGTGGCCCTCGATCAGCTCCTCGAAGAAACAAAAACCGTCAAAACAAAGGGAAAAGTGCTGCAGGTGGTGGGTACGATTGTAAAAGCGATGGTGCCAAATGTAAAAGTCGGCGAGCTGTGCATTTTGCGCACGCCCTGGGAAGATGCGGAAGTTTGGACGGAGGTAGTTGGTTTTGAAAAACAGGCGGCGATTTTGACGCCCCTGGGCGAATTAATGGGGGTTTCTTCGGCGACGGAGGTGATTCCGACGGGTGACGTGCACAAGGTCGGCGTGGGCGATGATTTATTGGGGCGCGTCGTCGATGGCTTGGGTCGTGTGACGGCGGAGTCGATCGAGGCAAAAGGTGAATTTATTCCGGACGTGCAATATCCGGTGTACAACGATCCTCCGGCGGCGATGTCCCGGGCGCCCATTGCGGTACCGATATCGCTCGGCGTGCGGGCGCTAGACGGCTTATTGACTTGCGGCGAAGGTCAGCGGCTAGGCATATTTGCGGCGGCCGGCGGTGGAAAAAGTACGCTATTGGCCCAGATTATTCGCAATACGGAGGCGGAAATTAGTGTATTAGCGCTGATCGGGGAGCGGGGCCGTGAGGTACGGGAATTTGTGGAGAAGGATTTGGGCGTAGAGGGGATGAAGCGGGCGGTATTGGTCATTGCGACGTCGGAGCGGTCGGCGATGGAGCGGCTTAAGGCGGCCTATGTTGCGACGGCGATTGCGGAATATTTTCGCGACAAAAATAAAAAAGTTTTACTCATGATGGATTCTGTGACGCGTTTTGGGCGTGCGCAGAGGGAGATCGGGTTAGCGGCTGGGGAACCTCCGGCGCGGCGAGGGTTTCCGCCGTCCGTATTCGCGACGCTTCCCAAATTGATGGAGCGGGCGGGCCAATCGCCTAGGGGGTCGATCACGGCGCTTTACACGGTATTGGTGGAGGGCGATGACATGACGGAGCCCATTGCCGATGAAACGCGATCCATTCTCGACGGCCATATCGTTCTTTCGCGGAAGTTAGGTTCGGCGAATCATTATCCGGCGATTGACATTTTAGCGAGTATCAGTCGTTGTATGAGTGCGATTGTGGACGATGCGCACAAGGCGGCGGCTGGGAAATTGAGGAGTATTTTAGCGAAGTACAGCGAAGTTGAGTTATTGGTACGGATAGGGGAGTACAAGCGCGGGTCGGATCCGGTGACCGATGAGGCGATTGATCGGGTTGACGGGTGTAATAATTTTTTAAAGCAAGGGCAAAAGGAGTGTAATACGTTTGACGAGACGGTGCAGATGCTCAAGAAGGTAGTTGGGATGTGATTTATGGCGCGGGAGTACGAGTTAGACGATTTGCTGCGGATTTTTAAGGATCCGGCGGATGGCTGGGCGATTGATTATTTCGGCGAATGTAATTTTTTTTAAAAATAAAAACAAAAAGAATGTAATATATTTGACGAATTGGAAAAAATGCTTAGGAAGGTAGTTGGGAAGTGATTTATGGCGCGGAAGTACAAGTTAGACGATTTGCTGCGGGTTCGGGAGATTCGCAAGGATCGTGCTGAGAAAAATTTGAAGCAGGCCCAACAACTCCTCAAGGAGGCGGAACAAGCGGTCGTCAAAGCAAAACAAGAACTGGAAGATTATAAGATTTTTGTAATCCAAGAAACAAAGCGCCTTTACGACCAAATTCTAAAAAAAAGCATTAATAAACGGGAAATTGATAACCTTCACTTCATGGTGCAGGAATTGCAGAATAAGATTTTTGACTACCAGAAGCGGGTGGAAGATGCTATTTTGGCGTGTGACAAAGCGAAGGAAAATTTAAATAATTGCCGGGAAGAACTGCGTTTGGCGGAGCGCAATATTGACAAAATCGAGTCCATGAAAGATGTCTGGCGCGAACAGGTCAAGAAGGAGGAGGAGATGCAAGCGGACGCGGAAATGGAGGATTTGCCGGCTAAAAAAATGTAAAAATTTTACAAGAAAGGATGGTAAAAATGAAAGAAATTATAGTAGGTATGCGTGGTCCGGACGGGATTAGGAAGTTGTCGCAGGAGAGTGTATTTCGGGCGAAGTCGGATGAGCCGGTGGATGTGCGGGATGTTGAATTTTTTCAATTATTGTTTAGCGAGCAGGTTGAGGGCGAGGAGAAGCGTGTATTAGAGGAGAAAGGTGGGGGGAATGCTTTTGAGGCTAGCGGAGGCGAAGGGGATGCGGAAGAGCCCGAGTTATTTAGTGAAAATATTGCAAAAAATAAAGAAAAAACGGAAGAAAAAAGCGAAGCTCGAGTAGTAAAAACTCCGGAAAATATAGCGAATAAATTACCGCAAGTATTTGAGAAAAATGACAAAAAGGAA
>JAIROS010000017.1 GCA_031257405.1 Puniceicoccales bacterium
CCAAAAGGGGCTTCAGGGTGTAGGAAAAATTTTTCCCGTCGACTTCCCTCACGCCCACCACTAAACCGATCCTCTGCGCCTTCCCGAGGAATACATGGACCAAGCTCCCCGGAAATATCGCAAAACGCAACTCCTCCGGAATACCGTAACTCAGCGGCCGATCGATGGGCGCAAAAATGATAACCTCAGCGATAAACATGATTTTGATAGGCCAATAGCGTATTTTTCATGAGCATGGCGATGGTCATGGGCCCTACCCCCCCAGGCACCGGCGTAATAAAACCCGCCACCTGCTCAACGCCCTCAAAATCTACATCCCCTACCACCCGATAACCCTTCGGAATACTCGGATCGGGAACGCGATTAATCCCGACGTCGATCACAATCGCCCCCGGCTTTACCCCATCCGCCGTCACCGCCCGCGAATTCCCCATGGCAACAATGAGTAAATCGGCTTCGCGGGTATGGTTGGAAATATTTTTTGATTTTGAGTGGCAAAAGGTAACCGTGGTATTGGCAAACGCCTTTTTCTGCAGCATAAGCAGGCCAACGGGCTTCCCGACAATGAGACTCCGACCGAGTACGACGGTGTGCTTCCCCTCCAAATTAACCCCCGTAGAGCGAATTAATTCGACGATCCCCGCCGGCGTACAGGGCAAAAACCCCCGGTCACTTTCCTGGCAAAGTAATCCCAAATTTTGGGCGTGAAATCCGTCGATATCCTTATGGTGGGCAACAGCCGCAAAGGCCGCTTCCTGGATCGCCGCCGTCGGGAGTGGCGCCTGAATCAAAATCCCGTCGACTCCGGGATCGCCGTTGAGTCGGTCTATGGTTCCCAGAAGTTCCCCGAGTTTTACATCTTTTTGGAAAACAATGGTCGATGTTTTGATACCGATTTCGGCAGCAATTTTCTGCTTCTGATTGACGTAAATGACCGAAGCGGGATCTTCGCCGACCCGCACAAATACCGCACAGGGCGGCCGCGCACAGCTATGAATCAATCCTTTAATATCCATCAAAATTTTCCTCGATATCGCTTTCCCGTCAATTATACTCGCCATTTGCCAAATTCTCGATTTCTAAATCCCCGTAAATTGAGAACCCAGTGAGATGTGCAAGCAATTTTTATTTTTGGGCGTGGGCGGAATGGGTATGGCGCCCCTGGCATTTTACGTCCGCCAGATGGGGCATATTGTTTACGGCTTTGACGACAGGCTCTCCACCGATCTGGAGCGATTATTCGAGGGCCAAAAAATTATTATTTGCGAGCGATTCCCGGAAAAAATTGACGGCGTTATTTTTTCGAGCGCCCTCGCCACGCACCACCCCTGGCTAACAATGGCGGAGGAAAGGGGGATTTCGGCGGTTCGGCGGGGGAATTTTTTAGCGGAATTTTGTGAAAAAAAAAAGGTCATAGCCATCACCGGTTCCCACGGCAAAACCACGACGACGGCGATGCTCACCGACCATTTACCGGGTTGCGACTATATTTTGGGGGGATTTTTCGAGTGTGAAAACAAGCCGCCTGCCTTTTACCGCGAAAGCAATCCCTATCTCATTTGCGAGGTGGACGAGAGCGACCGCACCATCGAATCTTTCCGGCCATACATCACCGCGGCACTCAATTTGGAGGACGACCACCTTAGGGCGTACGGTTCGCCGAAGCATCTGGATACGGCCTTTGAAAAACTATTTTCCCAGACCCGAAAAGCCATTATCATCCCCGAAACCGACTGCCGTCTGAATGCAATCGCGCGGAAATTAGCTGCTCCACCGGGGTTTATTCACACGGTACCGCCGCCGAAAAATGATTATGGGGAGCAATGCGGGGAAAATATAGCCATTGTGGGGAAAATTTTGGAAATATTGGCGCTGGAGCCGGACAAGCCACCGATCGTCGCCCCAGTATCCTACACGCCGATTTTTCGCCGCAACCAGTATTTAGGCCGCATCGACGGGGATAAGCGCGCCGTAGAGATCTGGACGGATTACGCCCACCATCCGACGGAAATCGAAAATTACATCGCGAGGTTCCAAAAATTGCACCCCAATAAAAAAATTTTACTAATTTTTCAGCCCCATCGCTATTCCCGTACGCAGCAATATGCCCGCGATCTCGCCGAAATTTTCGCCGCCAGAGACGCCCTATTATTGCCGGTATATCCCGCCGACGAAACCTTTTCCGCCGATGGTACCACCCAAGCGATCCTCCGATACTTGCCCCAAACAACGAAGGCAAAATTTCTCGAATCCCTGGAAAATTTTTCCCTCCGGACTTTTTTCCCAGCCGACGACTCCCCCGATACCGTACTTTTTATCGGTGCGGGCGATATTTTTCAGCGGGCTCAAAGGTGGATCATGGGCCAACGCATCTCCGATCTCCGAGCCCATTTAACTCGCCGTTCCATCGCATTTCGGGAAAATTTCCCCCTCAAAACACACAATACACTGCAAATCGACGCCACTGTTCCCCTATGGGTCGAGCCCCAATCCGAAGGCGAACTGCGGGAACTCATTCGGCAGCTGCGGACTGCGGGAATCCCCTACCGCGCCATAGGCCACGGAGCTAATTTACTGTTGGACGAATGCGAAGGCGTATTTATTTCGCTGAGGAAAATGCCCGTTTCGTGGGTGATCGACCGCGGCACACTGACCGCTTCCGCAAATATCCCGTTGGCTACGTTTGTTGGGCGTTTAGCGGCGCTAGGGTTTCCGGGTTACGAGGCGCTGATGGGGATTCCGGGGACTTTGGGTGGCGCGCTTTACATGAATGCGGGCGCACAGGGGCAATCCATTTTCGACCACCTCCGTTCGCTAAAATTCCTTGATTCTTCCGGGGAAATTGGCGTAATAAGTAAGGGGGAGATTCGCTTTGGGTACCGCCATGGATTTCGGCGGGGGATTATTTTAGGGGCGCAATTTTCTTTGGAGCGGAGGGAATCGGCGGCAATTTTGCTTGAAAAAATCAGGGCTCAGGCCCGGTGGCGTCGGGGTAAGCAGCCTTCGCAGCCCAACGCGGGCAGTATTTTTAAAAATCCCGAAAATCATTTTGCCGGCGCACTCATCGAGCAAACCGGTTTAAAGGGGGTAGGGATTGGCGGTGCGAAAATAGCGGAAACCCACGCCAATTTCATTGTTAACGGGCGTAAAACGGCGACGGCCGGCGACATTAAAAGATTACTGCGCTTGGCGCGCCAAAGTGTTTTTGAAAAGCACGGTATTTTTTTAGAGCGGGAGATTTTACTTGCCTCCGACAAATTTTTACCCATAATTTAACGCGTGGAGGAAACTTGGACTGAGCAGCGGGCGATGGGAATGGGGCTGCACATTTCCTGTTTACCCGGCGAGCAGGGGATAGGGAGTTTCGACGAAAACGCCTACGCATTCATCGATTTCCTTTCGGCGGCGGGGATAAAATTTTGGCAGGTCTGCCCCCTGGCGCCCACGAGCTACGGCGATTCCCCCTACCAGGGCACGTCAGCATTCGCCCTCAACCCCTACTTCATCGACCTAAAGGCGCTCGCCATCAACCCAGGGAATTCCATGGGCGACGAAATACACCGCCGCCGCGTTTTTTTCGGAGAAATTTATAATTTTTTCCAAAATTTATTACCGGAAATCCCCAAAATTTTCCCCAAAAGCGAGCAAAAAAAATTGCAACACTTCTGCGAAAATACGCCCTGGCTCAGGCCCTACAGTTTATTTTCGGCGCTGAAAAAACATTTTGGTGGGGGATCTTGGATGGCGTGGCCCGGCGCTTTTCGGCGGTACGAAAAAATTGCCACCGCGAAATTACCGGAATCCGTTTTAGTGGACGCCAAAGGCCACGAAATTTTACAATATATCGCCCATAATCAGTGGGGGAAATTGAAGCAATATGCCCATAAAAATGGCGTAAAAATTATAGGAGATATCCCGATTTATCCCGGTTTGGACAGCGCAGACGTCTGGAGCGAACCCCAAAATTTTAAGCTGGATCGCCAGCTAAATCCCCTCCACGTAGCCGGCGTCCCCCCCGATTATTTCACGGAAAACGGCCAACTGTGGGGCAACCCCCTGTACGACTGGGATTTTTTGGGGAAAAATGAGTACGACTGGTGGCAGCGGCGGATCCGGCGCAATCGCGAGCTCTTCGACGTCCTCCGCCTCGACCACTTCCGCGGATTCGACCGCTTCTGGAGCATCCCGCCCAACGCCCCAACCGCTAAAGAAGGAAAATGGGAAAAAGGGCCCGGAGAAACATTATTCCGCTGCTTCAAAGGCATTCCCTTCATCGCCGAAGACCTCGGTGAACTCGACGAAAGTGCCCGAAATTTAATGCAAAAATTGGATTTCCCGGGCATGAAGGTGTTGCAATTCGCGTTCTCCAACGACCCCAAAAATATTTACCTCCCCCACCGCCACCATCCCCACTCCGTCCTCTACCTCGGCACGCACGATAATGACACGCTGATCGGCTGGTACGGCGGCCTCAGTGACTCGGTGAAGGACCAAATTCGCCGCTATTTTGGCATCGGGGACCACGAAATATCCTGGAAATTTTTAACGGAAATTTACCGTTCGCCCTGTTTTTTGGGGATTATTTGTGTGCAAGACCTGCTCAAGTTGGGCAGCGAAGGGCGGTTCAATGCCCCCGGAACTTCCTGCGGCAACTGGCAATGGCGGATGACCCCGGAGCAATTTTTGGAGCTCAAAGAAATGGCCCCGCAATTAAAAATACACGCCCTGCTCTACGGCCGATAATCCGCCCTTGCATTCGGAAAAAAAATCAATACCATCGGCCCATGGTCAAACGAAGGGGATATTTACTGATTGAAGTGATCATTGGGTTGTCGATTTTTGCACTATTTGCGGGGGTTGTGACGCAGGGGTTTTTAGTAGGTTTAAAGCTGTACGGCGAAGCGGATGATGCGGATCCCAACGCCGGTGTAATCGCCGCGGTCCTCGCCAATCGCATAAAAAGTTCGACGGGGCCGGACACTTCCATTGAGATGGGTTTCGACGCGGAAAAATGGAAAATGGATATTAGGGCCAAGGGCCAGGTGTCAAACATTAGTCAAAAATTATATGCTTTCAGTGTTAATGTTGCTAAAATCGCCGATATTCAGGGGAATCGCTCCGATCGCGCCGCTCCGCAAGAGTACCACATTTTCCGCTACCTTCCCTAATTCTCCCAAAATTTCCAAGAATGACTTGAAAATTCCTTAAATATTTTATCACTGGGGTGGAAGCGTTATGATTTCTTTTCTACAAAAGGTTTTGCAGAAACACCACAAGTGGTTGTTTTCCATTTTATTGGTCATTGTCACCATCAGTTTCGTCTTTACCGTCGGTTCTTCGCCGGGCATCGGACGGAATACGCGGGGCCAAGCGAAAAAAATTTTTGGCCACAATCTCTCTTCCCAAAAAGAGGCCGCCAAATTACTCCAGGAAGTGGAACTCAGTGCGCAGTTAAAACAAATTTTCATTTGGACCGGGCAACTGCAGGAATACGTCACCCTATCGCGCCTCGCGGCACTAAAATTGGCCGACGATTTCGAGATACCGCCCCCCAATAAAACGTTACTGCAGGGTTTTGTCGAAAATTATCCTCTATTTAGGGGGAAAGATCAGCGATTCGACGCGAGTAAATACAATCAATTCCTCGAGCAATTCAACGGAGATCCCACCCAATTGAGTTTATTTGAGCGCACCGTCGCCGACGATTTCAGGATCAGTAAAATTGAAGCATTATTATCGGGGCAGGGCTACGCGTTGGGCGTGCAGGCACGGGCGGCCATCTCCAAGGACACGGCAAAATACTTTTTCTCCACAGCGAAATTCGACGCATCCGTACTCCCCACCGAGACGCCTTACACGGAAGAGGAAATTAAACAATATTTTGACGACAATCTTGAGGCCTATAAGGTGGAGGAGCAGATAGTTTTGGACTACGTTGAATTTTCCAAGGACGCATTTACGAAACGGATTCCTGCGCCGACCCGCATCGATTTACAAAAAGTTCAGGACGCGCACAAAAATCAACTTCGGCATTTAGCGGAGGGGTCGAAGGAGTGGCGGGATGCGCTCACGAAGATTTACGAAGAGCGTGCGCGGGAGCGTTTTGCCTTTGAGACGGCAGACCAATTTGTTTACGACCTTTACGAAAAAAATATTACCCGCAATTCGGACAAATTGAGGCGATTTATTGAGGACAGGGAACTCGATCTGCGCAATTTAGGGGCCATTACGCTGGAAAAGCCCGTTAGCAACGAATATTTTGACGAAAAATTTTTAGTGGCGGCGGCCAGCTTGACGAACGATCGCTACTACTCGGACCCCATTCCAGCCAAAAATGGAAACATATGTGTCCTGCTCTATCGGGAGCTTATTCCGGCGTATTATCCTGCGTTGGAGGGGGTTCGGGAGGCGGTAGCGCGCGATTTTTTGGCGAAGAGGCGGGAAGAAATTTTTTCGGACCAGGTCAAAAGAATTCAAAAGGAATTGGCTGAAATGGGACCGCTGACGTATGAAATTTTTGTAAAAACTGTCGCCGAAAAAGGGGGTACGGTTACGAAAAATTCCGGGGAAATTGCCGAAAATTTGACACTTTCTCCGGAAGAGAAGGAAGCGCTTTTCGCCCTAGCGGTGGGCAGCGTATCGCCGGTAATTTTCGCGGGGAAAATGGAAGCGGAGGTGATACTGCTTGAGAAGAAGGAGGTCCCGGACGCCATTGATCCGGCTATTTTTGAACAGCGGCTGACGGATCTGGAAAAGCGGAGTAAACGGGGATTTAGCGACTATCTCATTGAAATGATTTTGGACGAAATGGGCGTCGGGGAGAATCGTCAAAAAATAACACAGCAATTCCGAGCGGCAGCAGCACTCATTCACATGCAGCAGTACCGCGACGAAACGGTATTATATTAATATTTTTTTACAATTGACTGGACTCCTGGATCTAGATGGAACGGGCGTCGGGGAGAATCGTCAAAAAATAACACAGCAATTCCGAGCGGCAGCAGCACTCATCCACTTGCAGCAGTACCGCGACGAAACGATATTATATTAATGTTTTTTTACAATTGACTGGGCCCCTGGATTTATATTAATAATTTTTTTTATTTGACTAAATATTTCGCCCCTATTTAATCGGCCCAGATGAAGACAAATGTGGTCAGAAAAAGGCAGGTTTTGTATGGTGTTGCTTCTTTGCTGGCAGGGGGGTGTGCTTCGCTGGGTCCCCGCGCCGTAAAACAAACGCACTACGAATATAACACGGCAATTGCTAAAATTACAGACGAACAAGTGCTCCTCAATCTCGTGCGATTGAAGTACCGCGACATGCCCTATTTCCTGGAAGTGGGTAATGTTAGTGAGAGTCGTAAATTCACGACGCGCATCGGTCCAAGTGGCTCAAAATTTGGGATCATTGGAAATGCCAATAAACACGAGATAGGTTTGCTCGCCTACAGCGAAATTTTCCAAAACCCGACCATCCAGTACACGCCGCTCAAAGGCGAAGATTTTACAAAACGGCTCATGACGCCCATACCCTTGACCCTCGTTTTAGGTCTTATGCAAGCGGGGTGGAAGACGAAACGCGTCTTTAACATATGCGTGGAACGCCTCAATCAATTGGATAATGCGAGTAGCGCTTCCGGGCCGACCCCCAATAAAAAACCAAATAACCAATCTTTCGCCGAAGCGGTGGACCTCATCGATACGCTCCATAAACAAAATCGCCTGCTACTCGGCCTCGCCCCCGATAATGGGAACGATTTCGCCATGAAATTTACAAGTTCCGACGCCCAAAGCCAAAGGTTGAAATCCATCCTAGGCCTCGATGCTAACACTTCCGAGTTCCGCTTCGACCCCAATTTCCTCAACGTAAATGCGACGGGCCCGACCGTACGCACCCGTTCCCTCATGGAAGTGCTCTTTTACCTGTCCCACGCGGTGGATGTGCCCCAAGAAGATATCGACGCAGGCCTCGTAACGGTGACAAAGGACGAGCAAGGTAACCCGTTTGACTGGAGTAAATCGCTGTCCGGGGAGTGGATCGCTATCCGTCACGCCGAACAACAGCCCCAAAATGCCTTCGTGAGCATCGCCTATAAGGGAACGTGGTTTTACATCGCCGATGACGATCTGAACGCCAAATCCACATTCATGTTCCTCAATTACCTCCTCAATCTCCTGTCGGGTAATCCAAAATCCGTCGCTCCCGTCCTGACGATTTCCGCTAATTAAAAAGAAATTTTCACAGTTTACAGAAAAATTTAGGCGTTAATTTTACATTGACGCTTTTTTTGTTGCAAAAACCTGTAAAATCATTTTTCTTGCGACTCAGAATGCCTACTCTTATGGGATAGCTTCGGTGGGAAACTTAGGATATGGATTGCAAGGAGGAAGTAAATTGTCTGCTTCAGAGACTGGGAAAAGTTCTGGATTTATCGTCCCTAACGCTGGATAGCAACAATCATTGTCTCATTTTATTTGATGATAAAATCGTATTGAATTTGGAACTTTGCGAAGAGGAGTCGGCATTGGTCGTGTATTCTTACATCAGCGTTGTACCTTTCACGGGGAAGGAGCTCGTACTGGAGATTTTACTCGAGGCCAATTTTTTTTGGAAAATTTCAAACGGAGCCACATTTGCGCTTGATAAGCAGACGCAAACCCTTGTCCTGCAACAAAAATTCCCCATACCGCTGGTGCGGCCGGATAAATTTGAGGACGATTTAGCGGTATTTGTGGACGTTGCCGAGGCGTGGATCGAGCGGATCGACGGCGTTTGTACGGAGGCGGAAATGCTCATCGAAGAGGATCTCAAAAAAACTTCTGTGGAAAAGACGTATGGATCTTGGAAGAGGTGATAAAATTTTAGTAAAAAACTATGAAATCGACGAAAAAAAACAGGAAGCAGGAAATCCCGGAGGACGGAGAGGGGCCCTTTGAGGAAGAAAAAGAGAAAAAAATCGTAAAAAAATCGAGAATAATTTGCCAATCCAGCGAGCATAAATCGTTACCGGACGACCCCTGGCAATTTGTTTTTCACAAGGATTTATCGACGCGGAAAGTACTTGTGGGACCGAAAGCTAAAACGAAAATAAAAGCCAAACAAATAACGTCGCAAAAAAAATTTTCCAAGATATCCAGCGCCATTACCGTACCGCACACGCCACTGCAACGGCGTAAAGCAACCCGCATTAATTTGGCCAAGGAAACCGTTTTTCAGGTCATAAAAAGCACGCTCAAAGACTACAATTCCATCGAATTTTTAACGCAAAGTCACGCCCAGGAGTGAGCTCGGCGGGGGCTATTATTGGTTTGGATGGCGTATTTTTTGAGTAAAATTACGGTTAAAATTGCTCCAGGAAACGCAAATCATTTTGGTAAAAAAGCCGCACGTCATCGACGCCGTAGGTGAGCATGGCCAGGCGCTCGATACCAAAACCGACGGCAAAACCGGAGTATTTTTCGGGATCAATCCCCACCGCCTCCAGGACATTGGGGTCGACCATGCCGCAACCTAAAATCTCAATCCACCGGCCACTCAATTTCCCAAGCCGCGATGAACGAAAATCGACTTCAAAACTCGGCTCCGTAAACGGAAAAAAACTCAAACGCATCCGCGTCTCCGTGTCGGGACCAAATAACGCCCTTAAAAAATAATTCAAAACGGATTTCAAATCGCAAATGGTCACGTTTTCGTCGACGCAAAGGACTTCGCATTGGTGAAAATTGGCGCTATGGGTCGCATCCGTGACATCCCAGCGAAAGACGCGTCCGGGGACAATCACGCGGATCGGTGGGGTTTCTTTGAGCATGGTCCGGATCTGCACCGTCGACGTGTGGGAGCGCAAAAGATAGCGTTCGCTGCCGCGCTTAGTCGTCGTCCTTACGCGCACGCCTTCCGGTAAAAAAAATGTATCCATCACTTCCCGCGCCGGGTGAGAATCGGGGGTATTGAGGGCGTCGAAGCAAAACCACTCCGTCTCGATCTCCGGTCCATCGGCCGTTACAAAGCCAATGCGATGGAAAATTTCCTCCAAACGGTGGCATAATTGCGTCAGCGGATGGATTTTCCCCGCCACCCTTTCGCTGGCACTGAGTGTAATATCGATCGGCTCACCCATTTTTTGGCGCAATAGGGAGAGTTCCAGCGCCTCCAATTTCTCCCGAAACAGATCTTCGAGGCGCGCCTTTAGATGGTTAATGGTTTTTCCGAATTGCGGACGTTCCTCCGGATCAAGCCCGTGGATTTGTTTCATCGCCTCCCGCAAAACACCGTTGGGCCCCAGGTAGGACGCCTTTAGGTCTTCGAGGGCAGCCGTAGAATGGACGCGCCCCAATTTTTCCGCCACTTCGCCGATAAGATCTTCCCCTAACGCTTGCATGGTCAAACATCTATAAATATTTTTCGCGGAATTCAAGTAAGACTCGTCAGCGGCAGAATATATTTTTAGGATCACCGCTGTATTGACAATTAAATCCGCACAAATATTTTACAGGCAAGGCATGAATAGAGGGTTTAGTGGCTTTGTATTTTGGGTTATTTTGCTGTGCTGTCATTTTTGCGCCGGTACCGCGGATGCCCCCCCCTTAGCGCCGGAAAACGACGTTCCCAAGGCCCTATTACCCGCGCTCGATCCCGTTGCGACGGGCAGTTACGGGGAAATTATTCTTTTTTCCACCATTGCCATTATATTGCTTGGACTCGCCCTCCTGCTATTTTTCCGCTACCGCCGCCGCCAACCAAAGGCACCTCCCCTATCGTCTTTCCGACGTTTTTTGCGGGACCTCCACCGCGCTAAATTGCATGTTTACACGCGGGATACAAAGGAATTTTGTTCGGCGCTATGTTTTGCGTTGAAATCCTACGTACAGCGGGAGTACCAGCTGCCCATTACCTGCCGCACAACGGAGGAATTTTTACGGCTTGTGAACCAGTCGACGAAATTTTCCTGGGAAATCGCTAATGATTTGGGCACCGTACTGCAATCCTCCGACCAAGCGAAATTTGCCGGTGAAAATTTTCACCAAGATTTTCACAAAGATTTATTTCTTAAGACGTGTCGTTTTGCCCGGGAAGTGCGACGCATCCGCGCCCCTAAAAAAATGGTCACCCCATCCGTTCCAAAACAATGAGTACTTTTTCCTTTCACAGTAAAGAATTTTTGTGGCTATTGCTGCTTTTACCGCTGGTGATTTACTTGGGCCGGCGTAAAAAATGGGCGGCACTTTCCTTCCCTCATACCGAAATCCTAAAAAAAACGGCGGGTCTCCGTCGCCCGAAATCGCAAAAATTCCTCGCCTTCCTCCGTTTCTCGGCCCTCACCCTACTGATCTTCGCCCTGGCTCGCCCCCAATGGATCCAACGCTTCCAGGAATCCAATTTAAATGGCGTCGACATTATGCTAGCCGTGGACGTTTCCTCCTCCATGATGGGGCTAGATTTCCACGAAGAACACGAACGGAAGATAACGACGCGCCTGGATATCGCCATCCAAGTCACTAACGAATTTATTCAAAATCGCGCCAATGATCGCATCGGAATGTGTACGTTCGCCGGAGACGCTTACCTCGTCAGCCCCGTCACGATGAATCACGAATGGTTGCAGAATAATCTGAAGCGCCTGCACGTGGGGCTCGTAGAAGATGGGACGGCCATTGGTAATGCGATTGCGATGTGTGTCAATCGCCTTAAAAACTCGGAAGCTAAAACGAAGCTCATCGTTTTACTCACGGACGGCGGCAATACGGCTGGTAACATTGCGCCCCTGATTGCGGCGGAAACGGCGGCAGCTCTAGGGATCAAGATTTACACCATTGGGATTGGTAAAAAAGGCATTGTACGTTTTGCCTATCCCGACGCCAAGGGCAATGTTATCACGGATCCTTTTGGGCGCCCCCTTACGGTCCAAGGCCAGGCCGACATCGACGAAACGCTATTGGAAGCGATTGCTCAAAAAACGGAGGGACAATTTTTCCGTGCTGAAAATAAAAAGCAATTGAGCGACATTTACACGACCATTGACCGCTTAGAGAAGACGGATATAAAAGTCAAGCAATTTGCGATGGTCAAGGATTTTTTCATTTGGCTCATCGGCAGCGCACTATTACTGCTCCTTTTAGAATATTTTTTACGCAACACAAAATTTCAAAGGATACCATGAGAATCGGCAACACATTGCTTTTATTTTTACTGCCCGTTTGGATTATTTTTACACTCGCCACGGCCATGTGGGGAGAAAAACGTCGCGCCCGCCGCCTCGGTACCTTCATCACCCCGCGGCTAACCCCCCTCCTCCTCTCCAATTATAGCCAAACCAAACAAACTTTAAAACATTTCCTTTTTCTGTGCGCCACCGGACTCGTCGGATTCGCACTTACGGCGCCAAAATGGGGGTACAAAGAGGAGGAGCGCCGTGTGCAGGGAATTGATCTGCTCATCGCCGTCGACGTCTCCAAAAGTATGCTCGCGGAAGATATCAAGCCCAATCGCCTGGAACGCACAAAATTAGCCATCATCGACCTCGCTAAATCGTTCACCGGCCACCGACTCGGCCTCATCGCATTCGCCGGAAATGCCTTCCTACAATGCCCCTTCACCCTCGACCATAACGCATTTATCCAAAGCCTGAACGCCCTGGATACGGATACCATTCCCGTCCCTGGGACGGCGATCGACGCGGCTATCGGGTTAGCGGAGGAGGTTTATGCGCAGACGCCCAACCAAAAATTGTTATTTTTATTTTCCGACGGCGAGGAATTGGCGGACAGTGCGCTAGCGGGTGCGCAGCGGGCAAAGGGAGAAAATATTTGCATTTACACGATTGGCATTGGGTCGGCCGAAGGGAGTACGATTCCCGTCCCCTCGCCTAAAACGGGGAAAGCTGAATTTTTACGCGACCGCAGCGGCCAGATCGTAAAAACCGCGCTCGATGAAAAAATTTTAAAAGAAATAGCAACCACAACGGAGGGCTATTACGTTCACCTATCGGCGACGGGACTAACAAATTTACAAAAAAATATCACTTCCCGCTTCCCGCTACTCAAAGAATCTTCCCCGGAAAATACTTACCTCGAGAAAGTATATCAGGAGCGTTACCAGCCATTTTTGCTACTGGGATTCCTCCTCCTCCTCCTCGAAATGCTCATCAGCACTTATAAAAAGCCCGAGAAATATACGGTATCCATTTACTATCGGCTTTCGTTATTTTTACCATTTTTTTTCATTTTTTTGCCCGATCACCTTTCAGCTCGGGAGAGTCGCGGGGAAATTTTTTACAAAAACGGAGCATTTGGGGAGGCGCTAGAATTTTACAATCGAGCGCTAGAAAAGCGGCGGGACGACCCGGAATTGCTCTACAACAAGGGCACGACTTGCCTCGCTTTGAAGCGCTACGAGGAATCCGACCAAGCTTTTAAGGCGGCGAGTGTCCACGCGCCTGTGGCACTGCAGAAGAAAATTTTTTACAATTTAGGCAACGCGCTTTTCGAGCAGGGGAAAAATTTATCCGACCCCAAAGGGACGTTAGCCGCGTGGAAGGAGAGCCTGCGTCATTTTCGGTCGGCCGTGGATTTGGACGAGCGGTTTGAAGAGGCGAAAAAAAACGCGCGCTACGTCGAGGAGGAAATCAAAAAATTAGAGGACCGACAAAAATCTAATAACCAGGACGACTCCGACGACCAAAAAGATCCAAAAGATCAGCAAAATCCAGATAACCAAAACTCGCAGGATAATCAAAAAGACCAGCAAAAATCTGACCAGCAAGAAAATCCAGACGACAAAAATAAAGATCAACAAAATCCGGATAACCAAAACTCGCAGGATAATCAAAAAGACCAGCAAAAATCTGACCAGCAGCAAAATCCAGATGACCAACAAGACCCCAAAGATCAACAAGAAAATCCTAGCCAAAATTTAACGGATACCCCCCAAAATCAACCGGAAAATACTAAAATGACTAAAAATGAAGCCCTCCAATTATTAAATTCTTTGGAAAATAACGAAAAAAAGTTGCCTTTAAATCTAATTTATGGTAACATTAAACCCCGTGATCCTGAGAAATTTTGGTAAAATGAAAACGCGATTTTTTACAATATGGATTGCATTCCTGCAAATCTTCGTCGCCAATGCCCTTCCAAGTAGCATTAGTATTAATGCGCGCTTCAGCCCCGACAAAGTCGATATAAACGACGAAGTGCGCTATGTCGTCGAAATCACTGACGCCTTCCCCCAATCCATTAAAATCCCTACCGTCCCCGGCCTGCGCCAACGCGGCGAAAGCGTCTTCCAATCGTCGACCTCGGTGAACGGCCTAGTAACTCAAAAAACTTCCTTCATTTTCTCCTTTCAAGCAGAAAAAATAGGCGTCATCGAAATGCCAGAATATAATATTGAGATCGATGGCGAAGAATATCCGGTCATGCCGGCCAAGGTAAAGGTTGTCAGCGATTCCAACACAACACCTCAGCAACAGAACCAGGAAATTAGTCTTGAGGCCAAACTGTCCTGCTCTCAGGCTTACGTGGGCCAAAGCATTCCCGTTAAACTGTCAATAAGAATTAACAAACTGATTCAGCTGCAAAATCCCATTAAAATACAGATTGCGAACGACGCTTTTTCCCAATCTTCGCTTTCAAAGCAACCCGAATTAAAATCGGATCAGGGTTATAAAATTTATTCCTGGGATACGTTCATCACTCCCCTCAAGAGCGGTCCGCAGGAAGTAATTTTCCGGGGGACTTTTCCCGTTCAAGTTGCGCGGAGTATGGGATTTTTTGCCATTGCGGAGCAGGAGACCGTCAATTTATCTTCGCAACCCGTTCCGCTAAAAATCCTCCCCTTACCCAAAGCGCCGGCGGATTTCAGTGGGGGTATTGGGAAATTTGTGCTCAAAAATGTCCGCCTATCGTCGGATCGCGCGCTGCTGGAAGAACCCGTGACACTCTCGGTAGCCATCGAGGGGGAAGGTAATTTTTCCCGCTTACAGGCGCCCAAAATTCCATCGTATGGGTCGTGGAATGGGTCGTGGAAAATTTTCTTACCGAAAACAATATTTCTCCCCGATGATGAATACGGTTTTCGCGGGGTAAAAAAGATAGAATTCGTCATTATACCGCTGAAAACCGGCGAAGTCCCCGTCCCCGATATCGCCCTCACCTTCTTTAACCCCCAAACGGGCCAGTTCGAGACGGTTAGCATCGATAATAGCCAGAAAACGGTCCTCGTCTCCCGTTCCGCGGAAACTTTTTCCAGTTCCAGCGCCGATTCCAGCGACGAAAGGAGCACCATCGATACGCCCAAAACTAACAATCCTCCTCCGCCGGTCCGCATTTTAGCCAACGATACGCGGCCCGTTAAAACGCTAAAACCCTTTTACACGCAGGTTTGGTTCTGGATTATGCAGGCGTGTTTTACGGCCATTGCGGCCCTATTCGCCCTGAAAACTAAAGCGCTATCCGCCGTCCCAACGGAAATAAAATGGAATATGAAAAAAATTAAAGCGCTTTTGGTCCAGGCGTTGGAAAATAAGAGTGCCGAACAATTTTACAAGGGTGCCTCGGAAGCCATCGCCCAAAAATTAGCCGCACTCAACGTGACCGGGGAAAATCGCGCGGAACAAATTGAGCAACTGCGAGAAAAGAACATAAAACATTTGAAGTGGCTGGAATCCTTTTTGAATGAAGCCGATGCCATTGCTTTCGGCCAAGGTACGACCGATCCCAAATATCTCCAGCTTCAATTGGAAAGATTAATAATGTTTTTACAACAAAAGTCCTAGGAATACATTTTAAAATCATGAAAAATTTACTCGTATATTGCTTTTTACTTTGCTGGGCGGCGCGGTTGGTGGCGCAGGACGACTTGGTGTTCCACAAAGCTAGCGAGGCTTACGGCGGGCAAAATTACGCCAGGGCGATCGAGTTACTGGAAAATACGCCGACCCATTCTTTTGCGCGGTACTTTAATTTGGGGTGTGCGTACCAAAAAAATGGCGACACGGCTCGTGCGTGGATTGCCTTCGAAAAAGCCAGGCAAATCAAGCCCTACGACAAAAATTTACGGGCCGCGCTGCGATCGCTCCCGCTGACCCCGGAACAACGACCGTTCATCCCCCTGTACCAAACTTCTTTTTTCATCAATATTTTCCTTATACTGGCCTGTATTTTTTTCTGGAGAATGGTTGGGATTTGGCTGCGGTACCGGGCAAAGAAAACGTTTCGCAGGGGTTGTTTTTACTTTAATTTACTAAATTTTTTAATTTGCGTGGGATTTTTTTACGGATCGAGTATTATTTTCCGGAAGTGCATTACGGTGACGGAGCACACGGCGCTACACATTTCGCCGACGCCCCAATCGGAAGTGATCGACCATCTGCCCGCCGGAACTCCCCTCGCCGTCCAGGCGAAATACGGAAATTTTTTACATATCAATCTCAAAAATAACCAAAATGGTTGGATCGACGCACAAAATGTAAAATATATTTACGATTAGTGCCATGCTAAGGGCTTTCCACTGGGGAATTTTAGAGAAGCGATCGACTATCCGCCTCGATCCCAAGGAAGCCCACCACCTATTTCGCGTTTTACGGGCCGGCGACGGAGAAAAAGTGACCATTCTCGACGGCCGCGGGTGCTACGCGGAAGGCCACATTGTCGACCGAAAAACCCAGGAAATCGCGATTGACGAGCTCCATTTTGCCCAGGGGAGTAGGATTATTTTGTATCCGGCGCTGCTAAAAAGTGGGGCCATGGATTGGCTTATCCGCGAAGTGACGGCGATTGGGGTCGGGGAAATTATTCCGCTCGTGACTGAACATGCCGCGGTAAAAATGAGTAAAGAGGCGGCCGCAAAAAAGCAATTGCACTGGAATAATATTGCTCGGGAGGCTTGCAAACAATCGGGGAATCCCGTTCTTCCGGCGATTGGGCTGCCCCAAAAAATTGAGCAAATCGACTTCGCGCGACCCACATTTTTAGCGGCACTCCGCCGGCCGACGACGGATTTATTTCGCCATGGAGATGCGATAAAAAGCGGTGGGATTAATCTCATTATTGGTCCTGAGGGGGATTTTTCCGAGCGGGAATACGGACTATTTTCCGAAAAAAACGTCCATTTTATTCGCCTTGGGTCCCACGTTTTGAGGGCTGAAACGGCTGCCCTATACCTGCTCAGCGCCGTCGATTATCTGTCGCAGTCAACCGATGCCGGTACTTAAATCCTTGCCCAACGAACAAATTTTACCACCCTATGTTTTATGGAAATTCCCATGGATTTCTGTCTGGGAGAATTGACGCGGCGCCCTAATCGCTTTATTTTCGAGGGAATTGAGGCGGGAAATATGCAGCGCTGGCATTGCCCCGTGACGGGAAAAATCGGGTTGGTGGATGATTTTTGCGGCATCCCCTGCCTCTTTACCCCGGCGACTCCCGACAACAAACGGACGACTCAGGGGACTGTCGAAGCGATTTCCCTCAACCAAGGCCGCGATTGGATCGGTATCAATCAGAATCGCGTCAACGGCTGGATCGAACGCTTGTTGCGCGAAAATGCTCTGCCGGACATGATTAATACGGAGGGTTGTTCCGTACGCCGCGAAGTCACGGTCGACGATTCTCGCATCGATTTACTCGTCGAAAATGGCGGTGCGCAAACATTTTTGGAACTGAAAACCCCCATCCGCGACCTACTTTTATCGCCGGGAGATCACTTCACTCGCCCCCCTTCGCAAACGTATTTTGACCGCGGACTGCGCCATTTTAGGACGCTTGCCCAACTGGCCCAAAGGGGGCATCGCACCATCGTAGCCATGTGTTTCATGTACGACGCGGTACCTTTTTCGCTGCCCAAACGGGATAAATGGAATGCGAAAATTATGGATGTCATTGGCGAAGCGACGGCTTGTGGCGTAGAAAATTGGCAGTTGAAATTGAAAATTTCCCCGCAGGCTCTGCGTGTCATTTCCTGTGAAAAAGCAGATAAAATGTCGGAAAATTTTACACATTCGCCCTGAATTTATTTTTTGGGTAGCGCAAAATATTGCCAAGCGGCGGCGATCATTTGACTGGGAAGCAGGGCGGCATGGAACTCAGAGATCAGGCAATTCGACAGCGGTTCACCGGCGAGCACGACAAAAATTTCTCCGTAATCGCACCGGCCGGAGTCGGAAAAACAACGGCCATTACTCAAAAAATCGCCTCCATTATCCGCACAAAAGCCGTTCCACTGGACCGATTGATCGTCGTCACCTACACGCAGGCCGCCGCCTCGGAGTTGCAGCAGCGCACCCTGTTCGAAGTCCAAAGGGAAGGCGGCGATTTATCATTTTTCGGACACATTTTTTTTGGCACCATTCACGCCTTTGCCGACCAACTCCTGCGCCATTACGGCCATTGCATCGGGATCGCACCGGGTTTCGAGATCGAGCAAAATGAAAAATACCTGTGGCACTCATTTTTACAATCGCTGGAGGCAGACCCCCAATTCGACCTAGGTCCCATCGCAACCCTCCTGCCAACCGAAAAATTTTACGCTTTGGTGGAAAAATTTTACGCAACCGAAATGGATATCATGCCCGTCACGGCCCAACCCCCCGCCATCGACCTCTCCGAATTGTTGCGCTATCCCGCCAAAAATAACGGCAATATCTCCAAAATCCAAAGCGATCTCCGCCTATGGCTAGCGCACCCGACTTTTCCACTGCCAAAAATGACAACCAAGGCGCGGGAATTTGAATTTCTCTGGGAGCAGGCGATGGCGCCCCTGGAAGATTGGTGTTCGGCGGCATGCGCGCCAATTTTTAAATATATGGTTAAAAAATATGAAAAATTTCGGATCGAACGGGGGCGGCTCACCTTTTCGGACCTCATAAAATTATCCACCCACCTGCTCGACGATGAACATTCGGGCCGGCTTTTGCGGCGTTATTTTGTCATTCTCGACGAGGCGCAGGATACGGACGCGCAACAATTCCGGCTGCTCCTAGGGGTCGCGCAACATCCCGGGGCGAAGGACGCCGATTGTTTCCAAAACCCGCCGGCGCCGGGGCGATATTGTATGGTTGGGGACCCGCAGCAGTCGATTTATTCGGAGCGGGCGGACGTATCATTTTACCAAAAAATTCACAAAACATTGATTAATGTCGGTGCGATGGAGGAGCTACTTTTTCCGGTTACGCTGCGTTTTGGGTCACAAATTGCGCGGCACATCAACGGTACGTTTTGCGATATTTTGGACGGCCGCGATGGCCAGGTACGGTTCACCGAGATCACTTCCGCTGGGGAATTTCCCGCTTCGCCCGATCGAAATCCGTCGCCCAATCAAAACCATTTACCGGGATGGTCCCGGGTAGATGCCGCCGAAACAACCGATGAATTGGCTTTTCTCGCCGATTTTTTTAATTGTAAAAATCCTGCGAATTTTGGCGCCGATCGGTGGAGCGACGTGGCGGTACTCTGCCCGCGAAAGGCGTGGCTATTCGAAATCCAGGACCATTTTTCGCAGCAACCATCGGCCCCTAAAACCCAAATCCACTCCGCCGTGAAAACTTATGGGGAATATCGCGAATTTTCTTGGATGCGCGCCCTCATTTTACTCATGATTAACCCCCGAAATCAGTTTGAATTCGCCGGAATTTTACGCGAAATGTTTGCCATCGCCGATACGCCCATCGCCCGATACTGCCGCGGCCAAGGGGTTACCGAAATCGCCGCCCTCTGGGAAAATTTTCAAAAATTGTCCGAAAAATGCCAGCATTTATCCCCGCTGCAGGCCATCGATTTTCTATCCCAAACCCTCGATCTAAAACGCCGGCTGCAGGCCATTCAAAATAATTTTAATGAAAAAATTGACAAAATATTGCGTTTAGGGGCCGTCCGATGCGCATCGCTGACCGAATTTTCACAATATTTGGAGCGGCAGGCGGCGGAAGTTTTGCGCGGGGAAGACGTCGACGAAAACGCCCTGCAGCTGTACACTTTCCACAAGGCGAAGGGGTTGGAGTGGCCGGTGGTCATTTTGCCCTTCGTCAATCGCAAGCAGACGCCCGCACCACGCATTTTACCGGAAGTCGTCGGCGGGAAGATCGCGATCAGCGGCCGCCAGTACCGACTTTGGGCCGACCCCCACAGCGCCAGAAATAACGCGGAACGCCTTTTATACGTCGCATTGACGCGGCAAAAACGGCGGACTATTTTCGTCGACGACGGCACCGAACCGGCATTGTACTCCACGGCAGCGACGCTCCAAATCGAAAATATAAACAAAAATTTAATTAAAAATTTACCAATTTTCCAATGGCAAAGGTCAACGACAATGGCTCTCTGTAGCTCGCCTCGGCCGCGGGGTACGCCCAGGGAAACGCCCCATAATTTTCCGCTTAAATACTCCTATTTTCCGCTATTTACGCCCAGCCAACCCGCTGCGATAACCGGCGAAAAAATGTGTAATAACGGTTCTTTGGCCTACGGCAATTGGTGGCATGAGACGATGAAGCGCTGTCCTTTTAAAGGCGATGGGGCCACAATTTTTTTACATTCGGCGATCCACGATGCCCCCGATAGAGATCTTGGGCGGCGCGACGTCGAAAAATTGATTTCCAACGGCACTTTTTGGCAACTGATCCGTGAAAGTGAAAAAATTTTCCGCGAATATCCGCTTTTTATTCGGGACCGCGACCACATTTTCGAAGGGCGCATCGATCTGCTCCTGAAGACTCGGCGCACGCTCCATATTATCGACTGGAAAACGGAAAATATCGGCAATATTGACTATTTTTTTACAAAACATATGACCCAACTCCAACACTACAAAACCGCTTTGCTCCTATTATTTCCCCATTTTTTCATCGACGCGAGCGTCTACTCCACGGCGCTAGGGAAATTTCTCCCTTTACAATAAAAAAATTATTTACATTAAATTACAATTCCCAACGAATAAAAAAAGCCACCTTAATTCCATTATTCCCTCATTTTTCCACCGACACAAACATTCCCAAATGCACAAAAATATCCCTTTGGGGCACCGTGGTGGGAGATACTGGACTCGAACCAGTGACCTCTTGCGTGTCATGCAAACGCTCTAACCAGCTGAGCTAATCCCCCGCGCCGGCCATCGAAACGATATCCTCCGCCGAATCAAGAAAAATTTCACTGCCCTCGGATTTTTATTGTACATGCCCCATAAGTTCGGTATGTTTCGCCCATGCTTTCGGCAAAAATGAGAATAATTATGGGATTGGGGCTGGCCGCGTTCGCCCTACTGCTAGCCGCCGCGCTCCTCGATTTTTCACCGCAACAAAGCCATTTCATCACGACAAATTACGCCAGCGAAGCGAATAATTTGGTGGGGACGTTAGGTTCGACGGCGGCATTTTGGTTATTTCGCATTTTTGGTGGGGGGGCTATTTTTTTACCGGCCGTCCCTTTGGCCCTACTTTTTTCGCTCGCTTTCCCCAAAAAATTTTCCCTTTGGCATGGGGCATTTGCGGTTAATTTCATTTTATTTGCTGCGATTTTTTTAGATTGGTGGCAAAAATTTTCACCCATTGAGCGGTGGCACACCTTTACGGCTGGGGCGGGCGGGATCGCGGGAGCTCTTTTTATGGAGCGCATTTTTTTACCGTTGCTGGGCAAATGGGGGAGTTTTTTTACTGCATTTACCGTACTTTTACTGCAAATCGTCCTTCCCGTCGGAGGATTTTTGAAACGCCATCCCCTCGCCCAAAAATTACTTTCCTACACACTTTTGCCGCTCAAATTTCCCATTAATTTTTTAAAAAATCAATTAAAAAAACGTAAATCACCCCCTTTACCTCCCCCAGCGAATTTCCAAGGGGGAGAAAAAAATAGGGAGGCGAAATTATTGCCGCCGGACGATGCCCAGAGCGTGCGGATCATCGAGGAGACGGCCGTTTCCAAAACGAGTGTACCCCTAAAAAAACGGGATTCTGACTACATTTTTCCGACAATCGACCTGCTCGAATCGTCGAAGGGCGGCTCGAAGCAGTCTGCCGCTCAGGGGGAAAATCATGGGCTTGTCGCGCGGAAATTAGTCGAAGTTCTGGCGCAATTCGGGGTACAGGTCGCGCCCGGCGAAATCCATAAAGGCCCCGTAATCACGCGCTACGAAGTCACGCCCGATGCGGGTATTCGCGTTGAAAAAATTGTCAATCTCGATAAAAATATTGCCCTCGGACTGGCGGCGAAATCGGTGCGTATCATCGCGCCCGTGCCGGGAAAAGGCTGCGTCGGCATCGAATTGCCCAATACCCATCCGGCGAGCGTCCACTTGCGCGAAATCCTCGAGTCCAAAAATTGGGCGGATATGCAGGCGACGATCCCCATCGTTTTGGGGCGGGGGGTGACCGGCGAACCCATCATTTATGATCTCGCGAAAATGCCGCACCTCCTCATCGCCGGCGCGACGGGTTCCGGAAAAACGGTGTGCATCAACGCGATTATCGCCTCCCTCCTCTACCACGCGTCCCCGGAGGATTTGCGTTTCATTATGGTGGACCCGAAGATCGTCGAGATGCAGAATTACAATCGCCTGCCCCACATGCTCGTCCCCGTCGTGACCGATCCCAAAAAAGTCCCCGGCGCATTGAAGTGGCTCATTGGGGAAATGGAATTGCGCTACAAAATTTTTGCCAAGGCCGGCGCCCGCAATATCGCTAATTATAATGAAAAATTAAATAATTTGCAAAAACTCGCGGAGGAAGACGGCGTTGAGTACAAAAAATTTCCTTACATTGTGTGCATCATCGACGAGTTAGCGGATTTGATGATGGTTGCGCCGGGGGACATCGAAACTTACATTGCGCGGCTGGCGCAATTGGCTCGTGCGGCGGGGATCCACCTCGTTTTAGCGACGCAGCGCCCTTCGGTGAACGTCATTACGGGCATTATCAAAGCGAATCTGCCGTGCCGCATTGCGTTTAAAGTTTCTTCGAAGGTGGACAGCCGGACGATTCTCGACAGCGGTGGAGCGGAAGCGCTTCTCGGCCAGGGCGACATGTTATTTTCTCCGCCTGGGGCCTCCGGGTTACTGCGGGCGCAGGGGGCGCTCGTCTCCGATGACGAAATTAATGCCATTGTCAAGTATCTTTTTCAAAAAAATGGCGGACCGAAGTTTGAGGAGGCGGTACAGAGGGAGATGGAGAGCGGCACGGACCCGGCTAACGGCGATGAAAACTGGGAAGACGAACTTATCCCGCGGGCACTGGAAATTATCCGTTCCAATGATCACGCTTCCACTTCCTTCCTCCAGCGCAAGTTAAAAATCGGTTACAATCGCGCCGCACGGATCATGGACGCCCTCCGCGAACGGGGCTTAGTGGGGACCGAAACGGAAGATTAAGGAATTTTTCCATTAACTACCAGATTTCGACTTATTACCCAGTATAGCTAAATCTTTTTAAAAGATCAGTTATTTTTGCGCAAACCTCTTTATTTCCTCTATTATTTTTCCAAAAACTTTTCCATTGCCTTTTCTCGGAATAGAAAGCATCTCTTGGAGAAAATGCGGAAACTGAGCCAAAAAAGCCTTGCGATTTGGAATTTCTTGCAATATTTCTTTTACTTCATCCAAATCTCCTTCCTCAATAGCCTCCATTAATCTTTCGTTAAAGCCTTCAAACAACTCTTCTTCTTCCAAGCATTTTTCCAGGGCCGCACTGGCGAGACCAATATCTGCCAGTCCGCTAAGATATGGCTTCCATACGAATATCTTTCCTCCCGGATACCTGACTATGCAAATATTTTCCCCTTCTTCGTTTTTTATTACACAATATTCCGCTCCAGTCGCCGAATCTATAGAGGTACGACCATTTGCTCTTTCTCTCATAAATATTTCTCTCCATTTGGCCTCCGGTATTTTCCTCGGCTGTTTTTTACTACTTATTGACAGTTCTTCGTCATCGCGACTTTTTCTTTTGGTAGCTTCCGGAAAACCCCTAACAAAACTCATACTCCGCGAAAGCGCCGTTTCCGAAGCCGCATGACCTAAAGTAACATTGCAAGCCAAAATTAAACTAAAATGAATTATTTTTTTCATATTTTTAAAACTCAATCGCATCCAATGGAAACGAATTCCCCGCAAACGTAAACAAAAAATTCAGAATTATCCCAAAATCAAAAAATTTCCAGGCCACTAGGAAATGACCGGCCGAATGTGTAACTCGCGCAACTGCTTCTCCGAGGCGTAAGACGGACTCTGCGCCATCAAATCTTGTCCCCTCTGCGTCTTGGGAAACGCTATGACCTCCCGAATGGACTCTACCCCACAAATAATCGCCGCTAAACGGTCCAATCCAATCGCTATCCCCCCATGCGGCGGCGCCCCAAACTTAAATGCCCGTAACATATACCCAAATCGATCCTCTATCGTCCCCACATCCAATTTCAAAAGATCGCGCATCACCAAAGATTGTAACTCCGCGTCGTGAATCCGAATGCTGCCACCGCCAATCTCAAACCCATTCAAAACAATGTCGTAATGCTGCGCCCGTACCCGAAGGGGATCCACCATCAATTGCCCCTCATCCTCCTCCACCGGCGCCGTAAAGGGATGGTGCGTCGAAACGTAACGCCGCTGCTCCTCGTCAAAGGAAATTAAAGGGAAATCAACCACCCATAAAAAATTAAATTGATCCTTTGCAATGGATAAACGCCCGCGATCGACCAGTAAACGCGCACACTCCAAACGCACCCGCCCTAAAATCGTACACGCCCGGAGCCACTCCGCCGCCGCAAAAAATACGATATCACCGTCCTCAATCCGCAGCGCTAACCGCAAATCTTCCTTCTCCTTCTCCGATAAAAATTTCAAAATAGGCGACTTCCATTCCCCATTTTCGGCCTTGATAAACGCCAATCCCTTCGCCCCTAACGCTCGCACAGTATCTTCCAAATTTTTCAATTCCCCCTGAGTCAGGTCGGCCAGTTGCTTCGCATTTACGGCCTTGATCGCACCACCACTCTCCAAACAGTCCCGAAAAACTTTAAATCCAGATTGGACAAAAATTGCCGAAAGATCAATCAGTTCCAAAGCAAAACGCGTATCCGGTTTATCCGAACCAAAGCGGTCCATGACTTCCCGAAAAGGTATGCGGATAAAGGGTGTTTCGATGTCGCGGCCCAGGGTCTCCCGGAAAACTACCTTCATCATCCCCTCAATCAATCCGTAAATGTCCTCGCGGTCGATGAATGACATCTCCAAATCAATCTGGGTAAACTCCTGCTGCCGGTCGGCCCGTAAATCCTCGTCGCGGAAACAGCGCGCCAAAGAATAATAGCGCTCAACCCCAGCTACCATGAGCATCTGCTTGTACTGCTGCGGCGATTGGCTCAGGGCGTAAAAAGATCCCGGACTCTGGCGGCTCGGTACGAGGAATTCCCGCGCACCCTCCGGCGTCGTCTTGAATAAATAGGGTAATTCCACCTCCACAAAATCTTGCCCATCTAAATAATTGCGTACGCTACGGGCGATGCGATGGCGCATGCGTAGGGCGCGTAAATTTTTCCCGCGGCGTAAATCCAAATAGCGGTAGGTCAAACGTAAATCCTCATTCACCTTGTCCGCCTTTCCGTCCTCCAATGGAAAAGGCAGCGTCTCCGCAATGTTGTGTACCCGAAACCCATCGGCAATCACTTCAATCTCCCCCGTCCCCAAATGGGGATTGGCCGTGTCAGCAGGACGTACCCGCACCGTCCCAAAAATTTCAATGACCGATTCGTCCCGGAGCGCCGATAAAGGAAATCCATAGGCGTCATTTTTCGGATCCAAAACAATCTGCGTTATCCCTTCTCGATCCCGTAAATCCACAAAAATTAAACCACCATGGTCGCGAATCGATTGAATCCAACCAATCAAACGAACCCCCTTACCCGCATCCCCACCCCTGAGTGCCCCACAATCGTGCGTCCGCTTCATCTAAGGCAAAATTAAGAAATTTTTTCCGCCCAATTCAAGAAAATAGGAGGGAAATTTTTACCTCCAAATAAAATTTTAATCCCCCCTAAAAAAAATCCCCGGCAAAAGCCGCACGCTCCGCGTGCAGGGTATGGGACAAATTCCATACCCTACAAGGCTTCGCCTTGGCTTTTGCCCAAATTTTCCAACATTTTCGATCCATCGATCCACTCCTGTTCTCGTTGGGCCAGCGATTCGCCGACGGCATTCAGCGCCTCGACTTTCTCCGCCGCATAATTCTTTTGCAAAGCCTGCTCCAGATTTTGTTTTTGCCGGGAGAGGTCGGCGATTTCTTTTTCCAATTTTTCCAATTCTTTAGCAATTTGCTTCCGTTTTTTTTCATTTTTCGACGGCGACTGATTTTTTACCGCATTTTTCGCATTATTTTCCGATTTTTTCATTTCCCGTTTTTCGGCGAGGACGACTTCGACGTAATCCTCCAGGTCCCCCGCGAACGGTAAGCAGCGCTGATTTTTGACCAGTAAAAGCTGATCGCAGACCGCCTCGACAAAGTAAAAATCGTGGGAAACGAGGACGACAGCCCCCTCATATTCGTTGAGGGCCTCGATGAGTGCGTCTTTGGCGTCGATATCGAGGTGATTCGTGGGCTCGTCGAGAATCAGAATATGGGGAGCTTGGCGGGTGATAATGGCCAGCAGGAGCCTCGTTTTTTCGCCACCAGACAAATTCGACACGCGCGTATCCGACTTCTGCTGCATAAGCCCAAAGCGCGCCAATTGCGCCCGTACCTGCGTCTCATTGCTGTCCAATAAAACCGCCGATAAAATCTGAAAAGGCGTCTTCGTCACCTCTAACTCGTCCGTTAATTGCTGCGAAAAATAGGCGATTTGCAATTTTTTAGCAAACTCAATGCTCCCTCCAAAAAGCCCTAGCCGATCCGAAAGAATCTTGACTAGCGTCGATTTCCCATTGCCATTCGCCCCCAATAACGCAATGCGGTCGCCGGCATCAATTTTAAGATTGAGTTCGCTCAGGACAACGCGGTCACCGTAACCCGCAACGCCCTTTTTTACATTAATGAGCAGGCGGTCGATCGGCTTCGGATTGGGGAAGGAAAATCGCACCGTGTAATCGCGATCCAACTTCGGCAATTTTTCCATTTTTTCCAACATTTTAACCCGACTCTGCGCCTGCTTCGCCTTCGACGCCTTAGCACGGAAGCGGTCGACAAAAGATTGTAAATGTTTCCGGGCGGCCTCCTGTTTTTCGATGCGCTTGGCAAGCGATTGCTGCTGATTGGCCCGCGTCTCAATGAATATGTCGTAATTCCCCGAATACAAATTCCCAGAAGGTAAATGCAAAATTTTGTCGCACAGCGTGTTCAAAAAATCGCGCTCGTGACTGATCATGATGATCGTCTTTTTTCCGTGAATTTTTTGTAAATAATTTTTCAACCAAAGCGACGTCTCGAAGTCGAGGTGATTACTCGGCTCGTCCAGCAGGAGGATGTCGGAGGGCGCGAATAGGGTAGCTCCGAGGGCGGCGCGAATCTGCCACCCCCCAGAAAAATCCCTTAGCGGCTTTTGTAAATCTTCAGTCAAAAATCCGAGGCCGGAAAGGATCGTCGCGGCACGGATCTCAGCATTAAACCCGTCGATTGCCTCTATTTGCTCAAAAATTTCCGCCAACTTCATCCCGTCATGCTCCTCTTCGGATGCCCGACGCAAATCCATTAAATCCCCATCGGCCCGCAAAACGAAGTCGAGTAAGTGCACAGAATCGTCGCCCATTTCCTGGCGGACGGTCACTACTTTCGCGCCACTGGCCTTGGTAATCGTCCCCTGATCCGAGACTAAATCGCCTAAAATGAGTCGAAAAAGCGTACTTTTCCCGCAACCATTCGCGCCAACGACGCCCACGGTGGCATTTGTCGGGAGGTAAAAGGAAAGATCGTCGAGCAAAACGCGCCCACCGATCGAATAACTCAAATTTCGGACATCTATCACGGCATAACCACTATTCGATCCTAAAAATTTTATTCAAGAATTATCCGAAATTTTATTGCCCATTTCCCGTTTTTTCGTGCACTAACCCTACCTATGCCATCACTTTCCGAAATTGTAAAATATAGCGACGAACGCCTGAATATCGCCGCCATCGAAGACGCCGAAAACGCTCACAACGGACTACAGTTCCAAAATCGCGGAGAAATTTCAAAAATCGCGGCAGCGGTGGACGCTTCGCTTGAGGTCATCGAAAAAGTAGCCGCCAGCGGCGCGAATCTCCTCATCGCTCACCACGGACTCTTCTGGGGGAAAACGATCCCCGTGACGGAAAATACTTATAAAAAATATAAGCTGCTCATGGACCACGACATCGCCGTCTACGCCTGCCATTTACCCCTGGATGCGCACACGGAAATCGGAAATAATGCGTGTATAGCGAGAATTTTGGGCCTCACCAATACCGTCAAAGCCTTCGACTACCACGGCCCTAAAATCGGTATCCTGGGCGATAAATTTATCCAACGCTACCAATTGAGGGCGCTTTTGGAAGCCACTTTTCCCCGCGTGACGGGAATGGAATTTGGTCCGGAAAGCATTGAAAAAATCGGCATTATTTCCGGCGGGAGCGGGATGGCCCTTAGCCAGGCGAAAGATGTCGGCGCCCACGCGGTGATTATCGGGGAATGCCAGCAGTATCACTACAATATTGCGCGGGAAAATGGCGTCAATGCATACATTTGCGGCCACTACGCGACGGAAATTTTCGGCGTCGAAGCCATCGCCAAAGAAATTTCACAAAAATTTTCCATTCCATTTGAATTTATTCACACGGAATGCCCGCTGTAATATGAAACTTTTGTAATTTTGGGGCGCCTGCACCGGATCCCGCAAGGAGTCTTTGAGCTGTTTATGGACGGGCCCCGCGGCTACGCCGCGGGGCCTGAAATTTTTCAGACCAGGGGATTTATTCCCTGGTAAGGGGTTTAAGGGGAAAAGTTCCCCTTCCAAGGCACAAATCCTAAAAAATATCTACCGGATTACATGGGGGATATGCTCAATTTACTTTCCCAGGGCGGCTTGGGCGGCAGCGATTTTAGCAACGGGCACGCGATTGGGTGCGCAGCTAACGTAATTCAGCCCCAATTTGTGACAAAATTTTATGGAATCGGGATCGCCGCCGTGTTCACCGCAAATCCCAAATTTCACACCCGGCCTCACCTTCCGCGCCTTAGTGACGCCAATCTCCATCAATTGCCCGACGCCCTCCACGTCGATGGACGCAAACGGATTACGCGACACCACCTCCTTCGCAATATATTCCGGCAAAAATGTCCCCGAATCATCGCGACTCATCCCCAGCGCCGTCTGCGTTAAATCGTTCGTCCCAAAACTAAAAAATTCCGCCGTTTCCGCGATCTTATCCGCGACGAGTGCCGCACGGGGTAATTCCAACATCGTCCCCACCGCATAATCAAATTTTTTACCCGTCTTTTCCATAACTTCCTCGGCCGCCCCACGGATCAGCTTAACCTGGTTTTCCAACTCCCCACCAAACCCAACGAGCGGAACCATCACTTCAACCCGTACCTCGACGCCCTCAGCCATTACCCGCGCAACGGCTTCGAAAATCGCCGAAGCTTGCATCGCCGTAATCTCCGGATAAGTCATCCCTAACCGGCAACCGCGGTGGCCAAGCATCGGATTTTGCTCGTGTAACGCCTGCACACGCGCCCGAATGCATTCCGCGGGAATGCTAAATTTTTTTGATAAATCCGCTAAAGCATCGTCCGTATTGGGTAAAAACTCGTGCAACGGGGGATCTAGCAGGCGAATCGTCACCGGAAATCCCTTCATTTCCCTGAAAAGTCCCTCAAAATCTCCCCGCTGAAGCGGCTTCAACTGATCCAAAGCTTCAATGCGATCCTCCGTTGTCGTCGCTAAAATCATCTTGCGCATGAAATCAATGCGGTCGTCCTCGAAAAACATATGCTCCGTGCGACATAAACCAATCCCTTCCGCCCCAAATTGAAAGGCCTGTTTAGCCTGTTTGGGGGTATCGGCATTGGTGCGAATACCGAGCGTGCGCAACTCGTCCGCCCACGCCATCACCGTAGCAAATAGGCGGTACGTTTCACTATTTTCCGCCGCCATGTCGCCCGCAAGTACGCGGCTCACCTCCGAAGGTACCGTCGCCACTCTCCCGGAAAAAACTTCCCCCGTCGTCCCATCAATGGAAATGTAATCGCCTTCCCGGATCTCTGTCCCATCAACCCGCATCGCCCGCGCACCGTAGTCGATGTGTAACGCCCCCGCACCACAAACACAAACCTTCCCCATCTGCCTCGCCACCAGCGCCGCATGGGAACTCACTCCACCGCGACTCGTTAAAATCCCCTCCGACGTCAACATCCCCCGAATGTCCTCCGGCGACGTCTCTATGCGACAAAGTATAACCCTCTCCCCGCGCGCGTAAACTTCCTCCGCCTTCTTCGCAGAAAAATAAACCTTACCGCAAGCCGCACCCGGCCCCGCCGGTAAACCAATGGCTAATTTTTTTAAATTTTTTTTCTCTTTTTCGTCGAACACGGGCACGAGCAGTGAAGAAATCGAGTCCGCCGGAATGCGTCCGATGGCATCCTCCTTCGCAATGCGCCCCTCGCTAACCATCTCCACCGCAATGCGTACCGCCGCTAATCCCGTCCGCTTTCCGTTGCGCGTCTGTAGCATGTAAAGTTTGTCCCGCTCGATGGTAAATTCCATGTCCTGCATATCGCGGAAATGGTCCTCCAATGTCTCGCAAACGGCTTCCAATTGTTCAAAAACTCGGGGCATATCATTTTTCAGTGCGGCGATGGGTTTGGGAGTACGGATCCCGGCGACGACGTCTTCGCCCTGGGCGTTGATCAGATATTCGCCGTAAAATTCCCGCTTGCCATTGGCGGGATTGCGCGTAAAAGCTACCCCCGTCGCACAACCGTCGCCCATGTTGCCGAATACCATGGATTGAATGTTGACCGCCGTCCCCCACTCCGACGGTATGTTGTATTTCCGCCGATAAATGACCGCCCGCTCGTTATTCCAAGACCTGAAAACAGCGCCAATCGCCCCCTCCAATTGGCCGTAAACATCCTGCGGGAAAGCTTCTCCGGCGCGTTCATCGATTAAAATTTTGTAACGTTTAATGAGTTCTTGGAGTTGCTCTGCGGTCAAATCGACGTCATTTTGGACCCCAACTTCTCTTTTTAATTGCCCCAATAGGGCGTCAAAGGGCTCCTCCTCGTGATCGGCCGCCGCTTGAATACCCATCACCACATCGCCATACATCTGAATAAAACGGCGGTAACAATCGTAGGCGAAACGGGGATTATTGGTTTTCCGAGCGAATCCCTGGACACTCCGGTCGTTGAGCCCGAGGTTCAGAATCGTATCCATCATGCCCGGCATCGATTCCCGCGCGCCGGAACGAACCGAAAATAAAAGCGGATTTTCCAAATCACCAAATATTTTCCCCTGCTGCCCCTCGACGTTTTTAATGGCCGCTTTCACCTGTTCAAAAACATAGGCGGGTAATTTTTCGCCATTCGCTTTAAATTCGGCACAAACCTCCGTCGTGATCGTGAACCCCGGCGGGACCGGTAAGCCGATGCGCGCCATCTCCGCTAAATTGGCACCTTTGCCGCCCAGGAGGGCTTTCATCGTCGCGTCGCCGTCTATTTTTTTACCAAATTCATATATTCTGCTCTGCTCAGGCATGTCGCCAGTAAATGATTTAAATGGCTTTTTGTCAATTTTTTTCGGAAAAATCTTTCGCTCCAAATTTCCCCCAATGGCACCGCCCGTTAGCTCACAAAACAATCCGGCGGATGCGCCGCCCTTGGAAATTTCTATGTATTTCGTAAATTTTTAGCGAAATTGCGGCGCAAATCATAAAAAAAATAATCCCCACGCCACCGGGCTTAGTCAAAAATTCGACGTGCCAAGGCATATATTGTTCCGCTGCCGATAGTAACCCGTCGATCCACGTCGCCCAACGCCGCGCCCATAAAAATAATAGGTCCCCCAAAAATAATTCCCTATGCAACAAACCTAATAGTAAAAATAAAAAACCACACGCCACAACCGGTAAAGCCATCTGAATAATAACGGGATTCAAAAAAATCCCCGCCAAACTAAACATGTTGAAATACTCAAAAGTCAGGGGCGCACTCGCTAGCGTCGCCGCCACCGATATAGATAATAGCTCCGCCACCTTCCATCGCAGCCTGTCCATCCAACTCAATTCCATTCCCCGTCGCCCCCGATCATAAAATCCTACCCGCCGAAATAACCATAACAGCCCATCGCGTAACGGCGCCGCCAACAAAAGTAATAGCGCAACCACTCCGTAGGATAATTGAAAGCCAATGTCAAAAAGTAAAATGGGATTATAAAAAAGTGTCAAAATCGCCGCCAGTAGCAGGGAGGATAGTCCGGACGCCCGCCGAGAAAAAAATCCCGCACACCAATAACAACTCAGCATCACCCAAGCGCGTACCGCCGACGGTGGAAATCCAATCGCCCCAACGTAAAATAATAAAATGCCCATAATCGGCCAGCGCCGCCAAAATTTTTTCAGAAAAAAACACCGCAATAATAAATCCAAAGTCACCCCAATCATCGCGATGTGTAACCCACTAACCGCTAGTAAATGGGCCGCACTGGTATGGTGAAATTTCGCCTTCTGCTCCTTGGAAAGTTCCTTCTTCTCACTCAATAAAATGCCATATAAAATGCCGTCCGACGGCTCACGCCCATAGCGCTCAATGCAGCCACTAATCCGATCGCGGAGTACCCGGTTGACCACAGCAAAAAAATGCCAAAATATATTCTCCTCCTCCTCAATCCCTAGTACTTCCCCACGATAGCCGTATAAATGGATGTTTTTTTGTACCAAGTAGGAGAAAAAAGTTTCCGACGTGTCCGGCCGCAATACCCGTACCCCAGACCGCATCCTCACCACCTGCGACGGAATGTACGCCCGATCGCCGTTCAAATAAAAATAAAGGGTGTGCCCCTCCAATAATTTGTACCGCTCCCCATATACCTTCTCTATCCGCCCATAGCCGTATACCTTCGAGCGCTCCCCCTTGAAATCGACCTTTTCCAGCCGAATGTCGTAGGTCAAATGCCTAATCTGAGCCTCCTTGATCGCCGGCTCCCCCTCAAATCGTAAAAAAGCATAAATCGCCGCAAAAATTATTAAAAAACTGTGGCCCAAAACCTTCTTCCCCTCATATAACCTCAAATACAGCGCTCCCAGAAAAATAATGCCCAAAAGTGCCATGGAACAAAATTTTGCCCATAATACGCCCGCTACCAACGGAAAAAAAATTTCCATCAGCGGTATGCCAAAACGACTCATCGGGAAAAAAATCAATGCCCAAGCCTTAGCACGGTTTCTAGCAAAATGCAAGATATTTTTTTAATTATTGCAAAAATTATCAGGGCAAAAGCGCGCGGTCCCCGCGCAGGCCAATTTCATTGGCCCCCAAGGCGTCTGCGACGCCTTGGGCTTTTGCCCTGATAATAAAAGTATAAAAAATCCTTGCCTAATTTTATTTTTTGCAATCCTATGGGTGAGCGATGGTACCGCGGTGGTATTGTAGCGCATTAACCCTCAACCTCCCCTGTGGAGTTCACAAAAATGTCAAATATAATGGAAAAATTACTGGAAGCGAAACCCATCACGGAGTTACTTCCGGGGACCGTTGTCTCGGCGGTCATAACGGAGATTGCCGATAATACTGTAGTTGTCGACATTGGTACGAAGACGGAAGGCAAGATTCCGGCGATAGAATTCAACGATATCAATGATTTTTCGGTGGGGCAGACCATCGATGTTTTTTTAGAGAAATTGGAGGACAGGGAAGGCAATCCCATTGTTTCCTTCGACAAGGCGGAGCAGAAAAAAAATTGGGCTCGCATCGTCGAGAGTTGCCCCGAAGGTTCCATTGTTCACGGTAAAATCAAGGGGAAAACGAAGGGCGGTTTAATTGTCAACATTGGTGTGGACGCATTTTTACCGGGGTCGCAAGTGGATACCCAAGCCCCCAAAAACCTCGACCAATACATCGGCCAAACCCACGATTTCAAGATCATCAAAATCAATCTCGAGCGCAAAAATATCGTTATATCCCGCCGCGAACTCATCGAGGAAGAGCGCAAAGAAAAGCGTTTCAAGGCGATGACCAGTATTCAGGTGGGGAATATTTGCCGCGGTGTGGTCAAGAACATTACGGACTACGGGGTATTTGTGGATTTGGACGGGCTCGACGGCCTGCTGCACATTACGGACATGTCCTGGGGACGGATTTCCCACCCCGCTGAATTGGTACGGGTTGGGGAAGAGATCGAGGTCATGGTTCTCGAGATTGATCCGGAGAAGGGGCGGGTCGCGCTAGGGATCAAACAGACCAAAAATAACCCCTGGGACAACATCGAACACCGCTATCCCATTGGGAGTCGGGTGAAGGGTAAGGTGGTTAATCTCGTTCCTTACGGTGCGTTTATTGAGTTGGAACCGGGCGTCGAAGGTCTGATCCACGTAGCGGAAATGTCCTGGACCAAGCGCATTAACAAGCCGAACGAGCTTCTAAAGGTGGGCGACGAAATCGAAGCGGCGGTTATTGGCATTGAGAAGGCGAATCAGAAAATTGCGTTAGGGATCAAGCAGCTGGAGGAAAATCCCTGGGAAATGGTCAAGCACAACTATCCCGTAGGCGCGCACATCCGCGGTACTATTCGCAATTTAACGAATTACGGTGCGTTTGTGGAATTGGAGGACGGCATTGACGGGATGATCCACGTTTCGGACATTAGTTGGACGAAGAAGATCAATCAGCCGAGTGAAGTTCTGAAGAAGGGCGACGTTGTGGACGCGATTATTATTGACATTGATCCGGGGCAGCAGCGCATTGCACTTGGCATCAAACAGCTGACAAACGATCCTTGGGAGCACATTGAGACGCTCTTTCAGATTGGCAGTCTTGTTGTTGGGCGGGTGGTAAAAATCACTTCCTACGGGGCATTTATTGAGCTTCAGAATGGCATTGATGGGATGGTACACATTAGTCAGGTATCCGAGGATCGGGTTGAGAAGATCAAGGATATTTTAGGGATTGGGAGTGAAGTGACGGCGCGTGTCATCAAGATTGATCGCAACGAGCGGCGCATTGGGCTTTCGATCAAGGCGGCCAACTACGATGCCAGTGCGCTTGAAGCTGAGATCAAGGCTTACGACAAGTTAAAGAGCGACCAGGAATTGACTAATCTCGGTGCGATATTTGACAAAATTGACATGGAGAACGTCTGATTTTTTGAAATTATTTTACAATCGCGCCCATTTTTGCGCCAGTGGAAATGGGTTTTCATCGGGCAGAAATTTTTTGAATTATAAAAATCATTGAGATGAAAATTCGGCATTGGAAATATCCGATCGATGTCGGAAATTTCCATTTTTTTGGAATTATTTTACAATCGCAGCTGTTTTTGCGCCAGTGGAGATGGGGTCCTGATTTGAGAAAATTTTATGAAAATTATGGGAATAACTGCCGATCGATGTTCATGGCGAGGGCATTGCGCGTCATGTGCGAACCCTTGTAACTAGCCCACTCGCGCACGTGAAATACGCGTTCCGGGGCACCCGAAAGCGCCAGTAACTTCCCCTTCAAATAATAGGCGGTCTGCATCTGCGCGATCCTCGCCAACAACAAAAGCGTCTCACTCTCCAGTACACCGCATTGCGCCTCGATTTTTTTCAAATTATTGGCGTGGTTAAAGGCCTCTTGGCGGAAGTGGAGCACCCCGAGTACCGCCGCAAAAAATACAAACACAGTGCAGATCCCCAGCGAAATGATCAACTGATAGTTAATAAATTGTTTCTTCATTTTTAATTTATTTTAAAATTTTTCTAAAGCCCTTAATTTCGCCGAACGACAGCGGTGATTTGTAAAAATTTCCCCACTATCGGGAACTTCCGGGCGCTTGGTCAAAATCGTCGCGACGCGCGGCCGATCACTATATTTTTCATGGCGATCGACGGTCTTGCCGGATTTTTCATTAAAAAATCGTTTTACGATGCGGTCTTCCAGGGAGTGAAAACTGAGCGCGACGAGCCGTCCGCCGGCGGCCAAAAGATCGAACGCCCGGGGCAATGCCCCCCTAATTTCCTCCAATTCCCCGTTAATCGCGATCCGTAAACCCTGAAATGTCTGCGTCGCGGGATGAATTTTTTTGTAAAATTTTGCGGGCAAATTTTCAGCGATTAGTGCGGCGAAAGAATCGGCGTACTGCAGCGCACCGCTCCCCCGATTTTCCAAAATGAGGTCCACAATTTTCCGCCAACGGCGCTCCTCCCCGCAATCGCGTATCGCCTCCTCCAATTGCCATCGGCTGGCCGTTTCGAGAAATTCACGCGCCGGAATCCCCCGCGTCGGGTCCATGCGCATGTCCAATTTTGTGTGATAGCGAAAGGAAAAACCGCGGCTCGGATCGTCCAACTGCAGCGAAGATACCCCAAAATCAAAAAATATGCCGCGCAAAAAAGGTAAAGAAAGCGCCCCGATTTGCGAAAAAGTTGTACAAAAAAAATGAAATCGCTCGCCAAAAAGTTGCTTCAAAGCGGCCGCTCGACCTTTAGCTTCCGGATCCCGATCGACGGCGAAGAGTCTAATGTCGGGGAAATTTTCCAGGAAATAGCGGCTGTGCCCCCCCCCCCCAAATGTGCTGTCCAAAAAATCGCCGCCGCGTCGCAAATCGAGGTAATGAGCCACTTTTTGCGGCATAATGGGGACGTGGACCGCTGCGTTTTCACCGCTCATAGGCCCAACCCTTTCAGAATGGATGCGATATCCTGCGGCGATTCCCGTCGGACGTAAATTCTGAATTTCTCAGGATTCCAAATGCTAAACGTGCTGCCGCCGCCCACCAATACGACTTCGGTACCAATGTCCCCGTGTTTTACCAATCTTTCATCAATTTTTACACGCCCTTTGGCATCGCAGGTAAAAGTATCCGCTTGGGAAAACAATTTCGCAAGGACCATCTGCCCTTCCGTGTCCCCCAGACTGACTTCCGACACCTTTTCCTCCAGGCGCGCGACCATTTTAGGCGGGTAGACCGTGATGCAACCGATGGGATTAGGGAGGGCTAAAAAAGTTTCATCCTCACTTTCGGGGCGCCATTTCGACGGTAAAGCGACGCGCAATTTCTCATCAACCGCCCGTTCATGCTCCCCAACATAAAAACTTTTTACCAAAAAATTCACAACTCAGCTCCGCTCACAACGGCCCCTATCGTTCCATAATTTCCCACAAGTCCCCACTAGTCAACATTTTTCTAATACCCAAAATATCCAACGATGCAAGATTTACTTTAGATTAACGAAAAAAATTTTCTTTGCGCCGAGCCGGAGAAATTTTGAAGCGTTATGAAGCGAATATTTTTAAATATTTTTCACGTAATTTCACTGAGCGCCACATTACCCCACACAGAAGTTGCTTCAAAACTTCCCAAATTCACCAAAAAATACCTACACAACCGGGCCCCAAAAGAAAAATTTTTCGGGAAAGTTATCCATTAAGTAATAAGTTTATAAAAAAACAGGCCCCGCGGCGTAGCCGCGGGGCCTGAGCGCCCTCAGCCCAAGGAGCATAGCTCCTCTTAAGGGGTTCAAGGGGAAGGAGTCCCCTTGGAAATCCCCTTCGCTGGCGGAAATACAAACAATCTATCAATCAAAAATGCAATCGAAAATCCAACAATAACGTCCCGCCAATGATGATATTGCCCATAAATTCGACTGTAGGCGGTCAAAGCAGCGAGCACGACCATCGGTGCCCCCCACCTCCACCCGTAGCGCCTGTACAAAAAAAATGCCCCCTGGAAAGAAGCCGCCGCGTGGCCCGACGGAAAAGATTTCGTCCCCCCATAGGGGCGAACGCCGATCGCCCAATCACCCGTAAAAAATTTTATACCCTGCACAACGATCACCATTAAAATAAGAGCACCGGTAAATTGCCCGAAGCCCTCCCGATCCCTGCGGAAAATACTCACCGCAAAACCCATACACGGAATGGCGATTTGTAAGTAATTTCCAGCTATTACCAGCGGTTCTCGACTACCCAAAATAAAAAAAAAGCAGCCTAAAATGGTCAATAAAAATATAATTCTCAAACCCTGAACACTCATTTCAGGCCCAGTCTTTACGACATTTCCGCCGGTGTCAAGATTAAAAGTAGGCTGGCGGGATGGACGGGACTCGAACCCGCGACCTCCTGCGTGACAGGCAGGCGCTCTAACCAATTGAGCTACCACCCCCTTTACGCCGAATGATGCTGAAAGTTGCACGCCCATTGTCAAGCTCCGTTTAAAAAATTGTCGCCCCATAATCAGCTAAAATCCAGCCGGTTCCGATCGCCCTAAAACGGAAAAACTTTCGACTCAAATGGCTCCATGGCTCCAAAATTTTCCACCCACCGATGCTCGAAAAAATCCCGATGGCCGGCCATTGAAAAATATCTCCACCGGTAACATCCAGCCGGTTCCGATCGCCCTAAAACGGAAAAACTTTCGACTCAAATGGCCTCATGGCCCCAAAATTCTCCACCCACCGATGCTCGAAAAAATCCCGATGGCCATTGAAAAATATCTCCACCGGTAACATTTTTTTCCCCGGCTTCTGCAGACTACCTATCACAATCGCACTCCGCCGCCCACAACCAATACACCAGCGATCACCATGTAAAAAAATTTGACACGGCTCACAGGAAATATCCTCAAACCATCGCTCACTCTCAATCTTACAAAACTCCCCGCCTACACCAATCATACAGCCGGGATGGGGCGTCAGTGCGCGGATGCGCCAAATTAATTCCCGCGCCGGATGATGAAAATTTAACCCCATATCCCCCTTCTCTACCTTCCGACAAAACGTTACCCCCAACGGATCCTGGACTTCCCGCCTAAACGTCCCCTCCAGCAAAGAATGTAAATTGCGTTTCAAAATTTCCTTTGCGGCCAGCGATAACTTTTGGGTAACGGACGCCACGTTGTCAGCGCTTTCGATCGCCACGGCCTCCCGATCCAACACGTCGCCGGCATCCATCTCCTTGACCACCTCCATCAATGAAATCCCCGTCTCGGAAACCCCGGAGGCAATCGCCGCTTCAATGGGCGCCGCCCCACGAAAACGCGGCAGTAAAGAAGCGTGAAAATTAAAAATCCCCCGCCCCGGTAATTCGCGGACCGCTTTCCCTAAAATATGCCCGTACGCCATCACCAAAATTAGGTCGCAACCTGACTCCCCCATCCATTTTACCGTCTCCTCCCTAGGTTTTTCGGGGCGAAATAGCGGGATAGAATGTTCCATGGCCCACCGCGCGACGGAATTGGGTAGTAATTTTTGTCCGCGGCCCGACCTCCGATCCGGCTGCGTCACAACGCCACTCAAAATCCCCCCCCACTCGCTCCCCAACAGGAGGTGTTCCAACAGGAGGTGTTCCAACAGGGGTAACGCGATGGAATGCGACCCCATAAATATTATTTTTTGCTGCTCCACGGAAGTGATTTTTGCGTTAAAAAACTTTCCGCAAGCCCGTTTTTTCGTAAAAATTTAAAGAAAAATAATCAAACTCATGAAAATTATTGCTTAGCCGAACGATCCCCATTAGTCATTGAATCATGGTTAAGGGCATATATTTTTCGTTTTTTCTATCCTATATCGCGGCGGCCACGCTCCTCCTGTTAGCCGGGATAAATGCTAGTATTATTGCGATTGTAGCGGCATTATTTTTATGGGGATTTTACTTTTTTCACCAAAAATGCCTGCAGAAAGTCCTGTCCCAATTGCACGCGCTCTACGACATCGCCCAGGTGCGGGGAATTTTTACAAGCGTGGCCTCCCACGAACTGCGGAATCCCATGGCAACCATCTATTCTTCGGTCGACCTCATCGAAAATTACCCCGAAAGCCTTTCCGAAAGCGAAAAAGCCCACCTTTTCGAAAATGTCCGAAAAAATATCCACCGCATGACAAAAATGATGGACGACATCGTGACAATCGGAAAATTGCAACATAAACAAATTTTTTGCCTGCCCGAAGAAACGAATATTTTATCGCTGTGCAGCACGATTTGCGAAAGTTTGGAACCTTTCAAGGAGCGCATCGAAATAACGATCCCTTTCCAGTTGCCGCTGAGCGTGATTATCGACCAGGCCCTCGTCGACCTCATTTTGAGCAATCTTCTGAATAATGCGCTAAAATATTCCGATCGGCCGGTCAAACTTCTCATAAATTTTAAAAATAATTCCCTAGTTTTCGACGTCGTCGACAAAGGAATCGGGATCCCGGAAAGCGAAATCGAAAAATTATCCCAATTATTTGGGCGCTGTTCGAACACGGGGACGCGGAAAGGGATCGGCATTGGGATGTTTCTGGTCACGCACTGCGTAAAATTGCATCGCGGCAGAATGCAAATTTTTTCGAAACAAAATCAAGGAACGCATTTCAGAATAACCCTTCCCGTGCTCCATGTTCAAAATATTGCTCATTGAAGACGATTTTTCGCTTCTATTCACGCTGGAGAAGCTGTTGGAATGCCTGGGCTACAGCGCGATTGCGGCCGATAATGGCAACGATGGCTTGCTTCTGTACGAAAAAAATCCGTCCATCGACATCATTCTCTGCGACATTGATACGCCGCTGCTGGATGGATTTCAATTTTTACAGCGGATTCAAGGGGGGAGTAGAAAAGTCCCGCCGTTTGCATTTATTTCGGCCTACGTCGACATAAAAGTTGTGCAAAAAACAAAGGCAATGGGTGCCGACTGCGTCATAAAAAAGCCCATCGACCAGGAAATTTTAAAAATAATTTTACTCGCCCTTCAAATGAAACGCGAGCTCGAACAAACTTAATTTAATGTAAAAAAATATTAAATATTGAATTAAAAATATTAAATATGGGATTAGGCGTCGGTTTCAGTCGCATCTGTGTCCACATCTGTCTCCACATCTGTTTCCACATCTGTTTCTGTCTCCGTCTCCGCATTTGCCCTTAATCTCGCCCTGATCATATCAATTACAGTCGGATCGCGATTACTTTCGGCATAGTCCATTGCAGTTTTTTCATCATTATCCGCCGCAGCCAAATCTATTCTGGGGAAATTCTCCAAAATTTTTCTGACAATTTCCGGATTTCCCGTGGCAACGGAAAGTATCAATAAATTCCGCCCTCTGGCATCTCTCCACTCCCCGTCTAACATCGGACCATGCTCCTCTATAATTCTTGCCATTCCGTCTAAATCCCCTTCCATAATCGCATCACGTAATGCTTCTTCGTAAACAGGCTCCGGCCTTTCCGCTCTCATAGTAGCCAATTTAGCACGAAATTTCCTAATATTGCGCTGCGCCCTTCTGAGCGTTTTCTTTACAGTTTGGCCGTTTCTATCTCTTGCATCCGGATCAAAAGTAAGATTTCCCATTATCTTCTCAATGATTGGCAATAAAATTTCAAAATTTGGTTGGCCTACTTTCGGCACAAACTCATGCAGTATCGTTTGACCGAGACTATTGCGTGCATCGGCATTGGCAGTAGGTAAGTCCAACAGGAGATTTAAAATTTCCCATGCCCTACACTTCGCGCACATGTGCAAAATCGTATCCCCCATCACATTGTATAAATTGGGATTAAATCTTGGAGCATTTATCAGCAACCGCGCTATCTCAGCCGCCAATCCGGGCCTCATTCTCTCAAACCTTTCCCTTTGGCAAACCACAAACATGATCAGTGTCTCCCGTCTCTGCTCATTTACGATCGCATTAGGATTAACTCCTGCACCTAACAAAAAGGCAATGGTATTTGTATCTCCATCAATTACGGCCTGTATTAATTGTCTTTCCAGCGAAGGCTCTTCGTTCACCGGGTTTCCCCTTACTACAAAACCCGGATTGAGCAATCCTGGAAAAAACAGAGGAGGAAGAAACGGAAACATTCTTACCGCTGGCTGTCCTCTTTCCACTTCCCTACGCGGTGCCTCTTCCCCTGGCAGTATTCTCGCCGCGCCCTCTTCTCCTACTTCCTCTGGCGGTGCTTCTCCTAAATTCGATGCGCCGGACCCGTCATCAGCAGAAGCCAGCAGCACTCCACTTCCACCTAATAATAACAGAACTGTGCTTATTTTACTTATTTTACGTGACATAATTCATCCTTCCACGGCCTATATAATACCAGAAAACTGAACCGCGTCAAGTTTTTTTTCGAAAAAAATATGAAATAAATTATTTTTTATTTTTTGGGAGTTTAAAGAAAATTTCGTAAAGGATAAGTATTTTTTATTAAATTATAAAAAAAAGCAAAAAAATGTTTTGCCTAGATATAAGCCGGATTCTGTAGGCTCTGCGCCCGGAATTCATTTATCTAATAACTTTTATAAGCTATTTCTCCCGGAGGAGATGCGACTAACCCGGAATAATCGGGCGAGCAACCCTATTCCTTATTTGTCTTGCACCGGATTGGGTTTCCATTGCGACGCCCATTGCTGCGCGCCCGGTGAGCCCTTACCTCGCCTTTTCACCCTTACCTCGCGGCGGTATCCTTTCTGCTGTACTTTCCGTGGCCATCGTTTAGCGACAACCCCCGCACTTTCATGCGGAATCCTGCTCTGCGGTGTCCGGACTTTCCTATGGAGAAACGTTGCGGCGACAAAATATATCTCTCGTCCGCAGCCTCCCCCATCGAATTCCCTCTAGGCAAAACGCCACCAGTAGAACTAAAACTGCCACCGATGCAAGCTTTATTTTAATTTATTTTTTCGGTAAAAATTTTATGTCAATTTAATAATTTACCGGCGATAAAATTAAAATTACCACCGGCGTAAATTTTATTTTTTCTTATCTTTTTTGAAAAACTTTTACCGCAATCCAATGGGCATCAATTTGTCGTTAAGTGTACCCAATCGATTTATACGACTCATATCATCCTGCGCCATGAGAAAATCATTGTACAGCTGAGTGTTGTAATTAATTATCTGCAATTGTAATACATAAGGATCCGGTATTGGCATGCCTAACTGATTAAATAAAAAGTGAATTTTCCTACGAACGGCATCAATCAATTGATTCATACCACATGTCCTGGGATTAGCCACATTTACCCGGGGATCAATCGATAACCCTACCAAATTTATTAATGCCTGAGGTATATTGGGACCGATAACTTGCTCCACATCGAGTTCCTCACGATGATCGTTGAGTACATCATCGATGTCGTTCGTTAAATTATTAAGATCCCTCACTTCAAGCAATTCATTCACTATTGCTCCTATCTGAGCTGGAGTAAGTCTTCCATCTGGATTACGGCTAGGAAGACGTGAAACGGCATTCCCAAGCACCTCCCGCATAATTCTTTTAACCATCATATCGTAATCTGCCAAACTCCGCCGACAAATGGCATTCATAAAATTGGTCGCTAATCTTCCATCAAATTGTCCCACCAAACTCACATCAAATACAATCTGCAAAGGTAACTTATTACTACCCGTCCCACGCCGATTGACATCAACCCGCGGCTCGTTAATTAATCGCCAAACCATCGCTACCCTTACGTCGAGGGGAACAAGATTATTCCCGAGCGCCGCAAGTAATAGCGTCGCATTATCTATATTGGGAATATTCGGATCGACTTCAAGCCTGCCAAGTAGCGCTTCAAGACACTCCAGTCGCCCCCAACCTCCCGTTAAGAATAGCGCCGTCTGCCCTCTCGCATTCTGAAGATTCCAATTCCGAAGTTCGTACCGCATGATGAGATTAAAAATTCTTTGATAATTTTCACCAAAAATATCCTGCCCACCACCCTTTATCGCTAGCATCAGATCCGTATTGCCCTCATTATCCGTCGCATTAAAGTCTATACGCGGATTATCTAGAAAAAGCCTGACCATTGCTTCATTACCAGTCCGGACCGCATTCAAATAGTACGTATCGCCGTGGGGATCACCGGGAATCCTTTGCGTAGCCATTGCGAGTACAATGTTCGGCGCCATGTCGATTAGCGCCTGCTGATTTCCTTCAACGTCGGCCCCCTGAGTGCCATGGGCCACATTGCCCATAAAACCCGTAACCATCAATACATTGCATCCCATGCAACCCAATAACTTTTTTCGAATATGTTTTACCATAACGGTTTCTTTAATAAAAAAAATTTAAATTTACGAAAGCTTTTTTTTGAAAATATTTTTATTCACATATTTCCATTGATCTTCTGGGGAATTTCGTAGCATTATTCACCCATCCGATGGTCATCCTCACTGCTACGATAGTTTTAACGCTCATCACTTCCGCCGCCGCTTCCCTCCTCGAAGCAATCCTCTTTAGCGCCAATGATATCGAACTCGAAGACCTCCGCGCCGTATCCAAACGGGCCGCCAATTATATCGAAAAATGTAAAAAAAATGTCGAAGAAACTTCCTCGGCCATCCTCATGCTGAGTACCTTTGCCAATACATTTGGTTCGATTGTTGCGGGGGGGTTAGTGGTCAAAACTTACGGCGAAGATATGCTCATTTATTTTTCCATGAGTTTTACGCTGGCCATCCTGCTTTTCTCGGAAATTTTACCCAAAAATCTCGGCCTGATTTACCGAAAAAAATTATATATCCCCGCCACTTATCTGCTCAAATTGGTTGTTTCTGTTATGTATCCTTTTTCCTTGGCCTGCCGCTATTTTTTGAGGCTCATTATTGGGAAAAAGCGCGCCGATTCGGCGTATTCGGACCGGGAGATCATGCTTTTGGCGGAAAAGAACGTACGCGACGGGACGCTCAGCCAACAGGAACGCAAGATGATCGAAAATACGCTCAAAATGGATTACACGGTGATTGCCCAGATCATGACGCCGCTGGATCACCTCAGCGCCTACAGTAAAAATATGACGGTCCGCGACGTATTCATTGCCAATAATGAGAATATTCCGGCGGGGCGCATCCCGGTTTACTCCCACAATCCGGAGCATTTAATTGGCATTGTCCACCGGCGGAAAATTTTACACGCTTTTGCCACCAATGGCGCCAATATCCAACTGCGCCGCCTCATGGAAATCCCCAAAGCGCTCCCCGATAACATGTTTGTGGACGACGCGCTGGATGTTTTGCTAAAAAATTTAACGCAGCTTGCATTTGTAAAAAAAGATAATAAAATTGTCGGCGTACTGACCCTGGACGATATTTTTGAACACATTATTGGCATAGAAATTGCGGAAAATGACGATATTGCGGTCAAGCAGAGTGTGCAAAATGTCGCCAAGCGGAAGGTTAAATTCGAACGCAATACGCCATGAAATTGAGACAATTTTTACGCAACTCATTCCAAAACGCCGTCGATAAGTACCAGGGGATTTTTTTCCAGGAGAGCGAGCGACCCGACCCCAAGGGCGAGGAGGACGCCACTCCTACCGCCAATCAAAGCGAAAATGGACCTAATAATCCCTTTGCCAGCGATTTCAAAGCCCTCGCCGATTTTTCGGAAAAATTAAACCAGCAAATCGAAAATAACGCCGACGACCTCATCATTATCGGCGATCCCAACACCCCCCAAATGCCGTCCGCTTTCCCGTCACCTCCAGCCCAACAATCCCCCGTATCCCCAGTGAATATGCCGGCTTCCGACTTTACCGCGGGCGATGCCACCGCCACCTACACCACTTTTCCAACCCGGTCTTCTCCCCTCAGCGCCAGCGATTTCGCCGTCTCCGCACCTCCCCTATCCGGCGTCGCAAACCACAATACCGCCACAATACCCATTAATAGCGACTTCGGCAGCGATTTTGCCGTCGATACCCACGCTTCGGCAGTAGTCACCTCCGTCGGGAAAAAAACCAGTAAACAAAAACAAAAACGGACGTCCTACAGCTTCACACCACGCCAGTCCAAAGAGAATCGGGAGGCTACAGCGGGGAGTGTCAAGAAAAAAAAGCAGTCGGGGTCTTTAAATTTAAAAATCGAGAAAAAAGCCCAAATGATCCGCCAATTATCGGCGCTACTCGACGCCGGAATGGATTTACGTTCTTCGCTGGCGATCCTCGAGGAACAGGAGGTCCGCAGTAAAAATATATGGTTTTTTATTCACGATTTATTTGTAAAAATCGAGGCCGGCGACTCCTTCTCGGACGCACTCGCGGCCTCTATCGCAAAATTCGACGCATCCGAAATCGCCATGGTCCGCGCCGGAGAAGCCGTCGGAAAATTGGCCGAAACACTCGCTAAAATGGCTAGTTTGATGGAAAAAAAAGTTTATATCAAGAAAAAAATTACGTCGGCGATGTTTTACCCGGCGACGGTATTGGTGGTTTCGTCGGCCGTCGTCCTCCTCCTGACTACCTTCGTCGTCCCCAAATTCGAAAAAGTCATCGTCGACCAAATCGGAGCCAATGCCATGCCCAAATTAACCACCGCCATTATCGCCGTTAGCCGCTTCGTATCCACCCACCTCCTCCAAGTATTTATCGCCCTGGGCCTCCTTGTCGCTCTATTTTTCGCCGTAAAAACGATTACACCCGTAAAAAAAATGTTCTACGGACTCCTTCTAAAAATGCCGCTCATTGGGAATTGTATAATGACGTGGTGTGTAGTGATTTTTTCGCGCACGTTTGGCGATTTACTGGTTTGCGGATGTTCTGTGGTGGAATCGCTCAAAATGGCTCGGGAGAGTATCGGGAATTACTACATGAAGGAGAAATTGTCGTCCACCATTGAGGACATTCAGCAGGGGATGTCACTTACGGACTCGCTACGGCGGCGCAGTGTATTTCCGGCGATGGCGGAGGGGCTTATTAAGGTAGGGGAGGAGTCGGGCAAGCTGGGTGAGATGATGAACAAGGTCGCTTCGGCCTACGAGGAGCAGCTCAACGAAGTGATTGCGCGCATTACGTCGATGATTGAGCCTATTTTAGTGATATTTCTTGCGGGTTTTGTGGGGGCGGTTGTCATTGGTCTTTTTCTTCCGCTAGTTTCGCTGATCCAGAATATTGCCACCTAATTCCGCGCGTATCGGCTTGAATTTTTAAATAAAATATAAATTTTTTCACATAAAATATACATTGGTGATCCATTAATTTTTTATTTGGGGATAGAAATTATTATTTAGGAAAATTTTTCTCATTTAAGATAAAACTAATTAATCAAAAAGGTAAAGCCGATCATTCAGACAAATTTCTTCAAATTTTCCCAAAGGTACTCTAGCGCTACGGGCAAAACCCGCGTCCCACTAATAATGGGCATGAAATTCGTATCGCCAGTCCAACGCGGGACCAAATGGCAGTGCAAGTGCTTCGGGATCCCCGCACCCGCCGCTACCCCTAAATTAATCCCAACATTGATGCCGTCCGGAGCCAACGCTTCCCGCAATACCGCCGCCATATGCGTAACGGCCAGGAAAAAATCAGCGTGCTCCTCCCCAGTCAATTGCTCCAAATCTTGAACCTCACGCCGCGGCAATACTAGCGAATGCCCCGCATTGTAAGGATATTTGTTCAAAATGGCGAAACTTAGTGGCGTTTTGAAGAGGAGAAGCGATCTTTTTTCGTCGGGATCGTTGAGGATTTCTAAAAAAGGACTGTCCGTCGCGGGATCTTTCGGGGCGTCGACGTAAGCCATGCGCCAATATGCGTGCAAATATTCCACGGCCCACAATGTAACGGATTTTTGTCCCCATGCCAATATATTCTTGACACTATGAAAATTTTTTTAAAGAGTTATGGACAATTATTTGGGTCATGGCAAAAACGAAAGAGGAGATTTTAGAAATCGTACGTGGAATTATTGCGGAAATCGCTCCCGATGAGGATGTCAGCGCGTTGAAAGCGGAGGTCCCGTTGCGGGAGCAATTGGATTTGGATTCCATGGATTTTTTAGACATTGTTATGGAGTTGCGCAAACGCTATTCCATAGACGTCCCGGAGGCGGATTACGCCCATTTGGAATCCCTCGACAGCTGCGCCGCCTACTTAGCCGACCGATTTAAGTAAATAGATTGTTCTGGAATTGTATCCCCATTTTAAATTCGAGGTGACCCACCGAGACCCTTTTTCGCAGGCGCGTTGCGGTTTACTGGCGACGCCCCACGGCACTCTGGAGACGCCGGCATTTATTTTTTGTGCGACGAAGGGGGCGATGAAATCCGTCACGCCGCAGCAAATGGTGGAAGCGGGAGCCAAAATAATCCTCGCCAATACTTACCACCTCTCGCTCCTGCCCGGCCCCGAATTCGTTGCGCGCCACGGCGGCTTACACCAATTGCTCCACTGGGACCGCCCTATGCTAACGGATTCTGGGGGGTTTCAGATTTTCAGTTTAGGCCATGGGGGAGTTGCGAACGAAATCAAGGGCCGGCGCAATGGCTATATCCCTAAAACGCTGCTTAAAATTGACGAAGACGGGGCGCATTTTCGGTCCTACGTCGACGGCCGCCCCTGCCTCTTAACCCCGGAAAAATCCATCGCCATTCAGCGGGCACTGGGCGCTGACCTCATCCTCGCCCTCGACGAATGTACCCCGTTCCACGCCGACAAATTTTACACGGAATGTTCCATGGAACGCAGTCACCGTTGGGAATGGCGCAGTTTCCTGGAATTCGCTGGGAATAATGACGGTCGCCAGGCGCTATATGGGATTATTCAGGGGGGCATTTACGGCGATCTCAGGGAACGCAGCAGCCATTTCATTGGGGAACGGGATTTTTTTGGCCAAGCTATCGGCGGTAGTCTCGGCGGGACAAAGGAGCAAATGCACGATATCGTCGCGCTAACTTGCCAGTACATCGATAAAAATCGCCCGACTCACCTCCTCGGCATCGGCGGAATTTCGGATATTTGGAACGGCGTAGCCCACGGCATCGACAGCTTCGACTGCGTTCACCCGACGCGCCTCGCCCGCCACGGAGGAGCCCTCGTCCACCCGGAAAAAATGGGCGGCAAAGAGTACATTAGCCTCAAAAATGCCCGGTTCGCCGAAAAAAATTACCCCATCGACGAAAATTGCCCATGTTATTGTTGCAAAAATTTTTCGTGCGCTTACATTCACTACCTGTTCAAAGCAAAGGAACTGTTAGGCGGCCAGCTGCTGACGATCCACAACGTAGCATTTATGGCGCGTCTGCTAGAGGAGATTAGGAATGCGATTAGGGATGGGAGTTTTACGGAAAAGGTACGTTCTAAGCCATTATCTTAGGCTCAGGAAATTGGGGAAGCGCTGGTCGCTAAAATTAGCGGAATTTTTAGATTTTTTTTATATTTTATTGCGGTCGCGGCTATTCCGTTTCATCGATTTCTGCGGTGTTATTTTAAAATTTTACTCAAAAAATTACCACTTCGCGAAAACGGACCTGGCTATTATCAGCGAATATTGGCTCGACTCGCCCTTTGCGATCAGTCGGCGGTACCTGAAACTGAAACTCGAACCCGATGTGTACCAGTACGGTGAGACGCCCCTATTGACCCTCGAAAAAATCGCCCACTACGCCCACATCACGGAGCGGGATTGTGTATTTGAACTGGGCTGCGGGACGGGTCGCTGTGCCTTTTGGCTGGCGCACTTTACGGGCTGCCGCGTCGTCGGCATCGAACAAATTCCCGAATTCGTGGATTTCGCCAGTCAATTAGTAGGGAAAGGCGATATTTTAGCGGGGAAAATCAGCTTTATTCGGGATGATTTTTTCAATGCTGATCTCAGTCCTGCGACGGCGATTTACTGCTACGGATCGAAGATGGACGACCATCAGATCGAGTCGCTCATCCTGAATCTCCGGGATACGCAGCCGGGAACAATCATAATCACCGTCAGCTACAGTTTGAATGAAATTATTGCTTCGAGTAAAAATCGGGCGATTTCGAGGGAATATTTCCCCATTATCGCCCAGTTCGATGGCGAATTTTCCTGGGGGAAAGCTACCGTTTTTATCCAAAAAAAATTACCACAATACCCATCCTAAGCCCTGGGATGCGCCCGATTGTACGCCGCCTGCATAAACCCAGAATGCACATGGGTGTAAATCTGCGTCGTCGATAAATGCGTGTGCCCCAAAAGCTCCTGCACCAAACGAAGATCAGCACCGCTATTGAGCATGTGAGTGGCGTAACTGTGGCGCAATTTGTGGGGACTTATATCCATCGGTAAATTCCCGTGCCGCAAATAAAATTTCAGCCGATTCTGTACCTGCCGCGCCGTTAAACGCTCCCCACGCTCCTCAACGATCACCCACCGATCACAAGTCATAGCTATCCCCGTCCCCTCCCTAAATCGCTCCAGCGCCCGAACCGAATAACGGCCAATGGGACAAAGACGCTCCTTGCCCCCCTTGCCCAAAATTTTTACAGAACATCGCCCAAAATCAATATCCCCGTAGCGCAACGATAGCAACTCGCCCAAACGCATGCCACTGTTGTAAAGCAATTCCAGGATCAGCGTGTCTCGCAAAAATAAAAATTTTGAAATTTTTTCCTCCCCAAATAGTTTTTCCGGCAGGTGAAGGAGTTGGGCGACCTCCTGCGGCGACAGAATTTTGGGTAAAGTTTTATCTTTTTTTGGTCCTTTGAGGTTCACAAATGGGTTAGCGGCGATTATTTTTTTCCGCTCCAGAAATACAAATAACGCTTTCAGGCCCGACAGACGATTGGCTACCGTCGATTTTTTATTACGCCCCCAAAACTCGATTAAATACTGGCGGACGGTCCATTCATCGACAGCTTCCCAGTCGCGGATCGCACTATAGTGCAGTAAAAAATTAATAAATTTTTCAATAGATGTCACGTAACTCTCCAGCGTATGGGGCGACAATTGCCGCTCGACTTCCAGGGTGCGGATAAATTCGGCGTAGGGGAAATGCATGGGTCGGTTCCTTTCCATATTTTCAATAAAAACGGGATTAACCCGCGATTTTACTTGACGGACGGCTTATTTTTGAATGTTTTAGGGGCATGGCAAGTAAAGAAGATCGGATTGAGGAGAATGTCCCGGGAAGGTTTTACGTGGACGACCAGTGCATTGGCTGCGACATGTGCCGCAGTCTTGCGCCGGATTTTTTTGGTGAGGCGGCCGAGGGTGGATCTTTCGTCAAAAAGCAGCCGCTATTACCCCAGGACATCGAAATTTGTTTAGAAGCGATGGACAGTTGCCCCGCGGAAGCCATTGGCGACGACGGCGAGGATAGCGACGACGAGGAAGAAGACGAATAAAACGCATTCCAGAAATGACAAAAACGAATAAAATTTGTCCCGGAAATAATAAAAATAAATAAAATATATCTAAAAAATGATGAAATTTACTCGATTTCCCAGCCTTTTATTATTTCTTACTTATCTATTATTTTCTATTTACGATTTTCGCCGGCCTTCTGCGTAGGGAAGTTTCGTGCCGGAAATTTTCCTTAATTTTTGCATATTGATTACGATATTTTTAAATTATCCCCGCTGCGATTGTCCATCCGAGTGGGGGTTATTTATTTTTTATAATTATAGGATCACCTAGAATGCGGCGTTTCTGTATCTAAAATCCGGCCACCTACGCCGTCCACAGCCTCTTGCATGCTCCCCGTACTCCCACTAGCCGTCGAAAGCTTCCCGCCTCCCTCGGATAAATCCGTGTACCAACGCACTTGGCCGTCCAAAAAAGCTACAAAACCACCCTCCGCTCCCCAAACACCATCCGCTTGAGTCCAACGCCCATTGTATAAATCCAATCCCCTCGAAAATGCTACGGGAGTCGTCGCCGCAGTAACTTCCCGCGTAATGCACCCAATCAAACAAACACTTAAATGCTTTCCCCCCTCCCAAGCATGCTGCCCATCATCAATCGGCCATACATTTTCCCGCAATACGTCCGCCGCTTTCTTATCCCCGGGGAAAACAAAAATATGGGCATTATTGAGGTCACCACCCTGCGCACACCCCTCGATTAATTGCACGGTATTACTCGCATCGGGTATGAAGCCATTGTCCTGATAATAGCGGCAGTACGTTTCTGCGATTTGCTTCATGTAGGCCCGCGCCTTCGACTTCCGCGCACTCGATAAAACTTTCTGCGCCGTCGGTAAAACAAGGGACATGAGTATGGTAATAATGCTGACCACCACGATCAGTTCTATGAGCGTAAAAGCCCTATTGTTTTTTAAATTTTTCATAATATTTTTCATTTTATTAATAATAATCGTAATAATCGTAATAATAACTACTTCCGCTTCCGCCGGAACTTCCGCTTCCGCCGGGACTTTCGCCCTTGCTGTAATTACTCACGTATCCAGCGCTGAGTACTCTGGCATCGCTGGGAATCGCCTCGGTAATCAGACTCGTCACATCCGTCATGTCCGCCCGCATCAATTTGCCAAAAACATTATTGTCAAACCACTTCACTTGGCCGTCGAGAAAGGCAATAAAGCCACCCTTTCTCCCAAAAACACCTTGCCCTTCATCCCAACTACCGTCGCTATTCAAACCCCGCGTGTAAATAATGGGGGTGGTATTCGGCGGACAGGAATCGGATAAATTGATGACGATATTGACGCTAAATGTCTCGCCCGAAAAACAATAGGTTGGACTCTGACCATCGGCTTGAACAAGGGTATCCTTTGTCGGTTTATTCGACGCTCTCGCCCCCGCATCCGACGAAAAAACGTAGCAATTGGGATCATTTAGCAGCCCTTCCCTCGCCAATATCTCGGAAAATTCCCTGATACTCCCCACCAATTGGCCACCTCCATTATAAAAATCGCCCTTATCTTCGCGGTACATCAGGTAAGCATTGGCGATTTGTTTGATGCAATTTTGGGCATTAGTTCTTCTGGAACGCTCCATGACGCCTCCGATGGAAGGCAAAACGAAGGCCATCAGCACGCCTATGATCGAAACCACGACGATCAATTCAACTAGCGTAAATCCATTTTTTTTACCCATTTTTATTCCAAAATTATCCGCTTTTTAGATTTCATCCGGAGTTTTTTCGCCGCCACCACTGTCGCCGCCGCCATCATTTGCCCCAAAGTACACGAACTACCGCCACTCGCCATCCGCCGTAAATCCATTTTTTTTACCCATTTTTATTCCAAAATTATCCGCTATTTAGCACGATGCTTTATTATAACACTTCGGGTTTGCTATCGCCGCCGCCACTCTCACTGCCCGTGCCATTTTCCTTCACTCCACTCGCCTTCAAAACCGCCGCCGAACTCGGAATCGTCTGCAAAATATCATTCGTCGTCCCTCCGCCACCCCACGCCACTAACTTCCCCGCACTATTCCCTTCTTCACCATCCCCACCCAGATCCTCATACCACTCGACGTGCCCATCGAGATAAGCAATGTACCCCCCCTTGCTCCCATATACGCCGCCCTCCTTGGGATCACTTTTATTCTCGGGCCATCTGGCGACACCGCCACTTACCTCCGGAATCCCGCGGGTAAACGCAATGGGCGTCGTCGATAGCGGCGCATCCATCGGTACGTTATTGATCAGATAAACACTAAATTCTATGTCATCGTCGCCGTCCCAGGCGTTGTTATCCGCCAAACTCGAGTCCACGATCGCTTTTCTGACCACCTTCGACGCCCCACTATCTCCGGAAAAAGAATAAATATTGGGGTCATTCAAGTACCCGCCGCGCGCCAATACGAGTGCCCACTCCTTTCCCGTCGCCTTATCGGTCAAATTAATATTGCGTCCATTGACGTCGTCGTTGCAGTACTGGCTATAGGCCATGGCGATTTGTTTCAAACAGTTGGCGCCTTTAGTCCGACGGGCGCTGTCCATCACCTTATTAACTGCGGGAACGAGTAACGAAATCAAAATCCCTATGACCGCGATCGCGATCAGCAGCTCAATCAGTGTAAATCCCCCGGTTATTTTTTTTCTTTCCACTTTCATATCCTGATTTGCTATTATTGATTTTTCGTCAAAAAGTCAAATAAAAATAAATAAAAATTATAAAAAAATTACGATTTTGGGGTATTATTTTCGTGCGGCATGGCCTTTGAGAAAGTGATCCAGGGCCTGGAAATAATTTTCCCCCGTACTCATTTCCAGTAGATCGATGCCCACTTTTTTGAGGCGATCGCTGAAAATTTTGCCGTAATAGCCCCGTTCATTTTTATATTTTTTTTGAAATTGTTTAGCAGAAGTATTAATTTCAAAAATTTCTCCGGTTTCCGCGTCCTCGAAAACCACGGGCCCAACGCCAAGCAATTCCCGCTCTCGAGCGTCCTCAACCTTTAGGCAAACTAAGTCGTGGCGGCGATTTAAAACCTCCAGCGCATGGGTCAATTGATTAATTTTTTGTAAATCCGGCTGTAAAAAATCGCTCAGCAAAAAAACAATGGCCCGCTTTTTAAACATGCCGCTCAAAGCAGAAATCGTGCGGATAAGATCGGTATTTTTGGACTGCGGCTCGTGGAATAAAATATCGCGGATGATGCGTAAAATGTGTTTACGTCCTTTTGCGGGCGGTACAAATTTTTCTACCCGGTCGGAAAATAATAGGAGCCCCACCTTGTCGCTATTCCGCGTCGCCGAAAACGCTAATAAACTGGACAGCTCCGTCAAAACTTCCCGTTTGCTGAGGAAAATACTCCCGAAATCCAACGAAGCACTGACGTCGACCACCAATACTACCGTCAATTCGCGGTCTTCGCGGAATTTTTTGATAAACGGCCGGTCCATTTTCGCCGTAATATTCCAATCGATGGACCGAATGTCGTCGCCGGGCATGTACTCGCGCACCTCTTCAAAATCAATCCCCTGGCCCTTGAAAATACTGCGGTAAGCACCCATGAGATGTTCATCCAGGAGGCGGTTGGTCCGGATTTCTAGCTGCCGCACCCGCCTCAAAACATTGCGCGTGACTTCCGATTGCATGTCCATGAATATCGTAAAAAATTAGGAAATTGAATTTAAAATTTCTGTAGTCATCACTCCGTGCATATCCATAATTCCCGCAAAAATCAGGGAACGGGAACCGTGTTTAAAATTTTTGTAATAATTGACTCGGATTTTACATTCTCCGCCTCCGCTTCGTAAGTCACTACCATCCGGTGCCGTAACACGTCCATGGCTATCGATTTCACATCCTGCGGCGTCACGTACCCCCGACCTTGTAAAAATGCCCACGCCCGCGAGGCCATCGCTAACGCAATCGTCGCCCGCGGCGATGCCCCAAATTCAATGTAATTGTCCATCGTCAGCCCAAAATCACTCGGCTTGCGCGTCGCAAAAACAATTTTTACAATATAATCGCAAATCTTCTCGTCCATGTACATCTCGTCGAGTAACTTCCGCGAAACTAAAATCGTGTCGGGATTAATCACCGCCCGCACTTCCGTATTGGGTTGACTCTTCCCCATCGCCCGTAAAATCTGCTTCTCCTGCTCCATGTCGGGGTAATCGATGTTGAGTTTCATTAAAAATCGGTCCACCTGCGCCTCCGGTAAAGGATACGTCCCCTCCTGATCGACGGGATTCTGTGTCGCAAAAACGATAAATGGCGACGGCAAAGGGTAAGTTTGGTCGGCGATGGTGACCTGCTTTTCCTGCATAGCCTCGAGAAGCGCACTCTGTACCTTGGCCGGCGAACGATTAATCTCATCGGCAAGGACGATATGGGCGAAAACGGGCCCCTTTTTTACCTCGAAAGACCCTTCCCGCTGGTTGTAGATGAGGGTACCGATGATATCGGCGGGCAGGAGATCGGGCGTAAATTGGATGCGCCGGAAATCGGCTTGGATCGTAGCGGCGAGGGTTTTAACGGTTAGGGTTTTAGCGAGGCCCGGCACACCTTCGAGGAGGATGTGGCCATTGGCGAGTAACCCGACGATCATGCGGTCGATCATGTAGCGTTGGCCGACGATGACCCGCCCCATTTCATCGCGCAACAGCGAGACCCAACTGGATGCCTCACGAATCTTATTATTCAGTTCTGTTAAGCTGTCCGACATAATTTCATTTTTATATAACTGATTTTCCCTGCAGGTCAATAACAAATTTCGGGGTGGAAGTATTTTTTGCGGCGGGAGTATTTTTGGCAATGGCGCTGGATCTCAATTTGTGGGCCGCCGGGCACAAATATCTTGACGAAAAGTATGCGTTCTCATTGTATTATGGATGGTAAACGGAGAAAATTTTTATAAAAAAATCGTACAAATTTTACTATTGAGTACGCTCACGGCGTTGCTACTGATGGCTCCTGACTTTATTTTTGCGGCGGCCAGTGATGTTTTTAAAGTTTCGCGCGACTGGAAAGCGATCCTATTTTTAGCGCCGTTGAGTTTGGGAATCGTCCTATCGCCCCGCTGGTTTTCGGCTATTTTACTCATTTTTTTGGGATGTATGCAGACCATGCAGTTCGTCCACCTGGCTTACTTCGGCGTCCACCTATCCCCCTTCGCGCTCCACTTCATGCAAAAAGAAATGGGCGACGTCTGGACTGAAATCGCATTTTTTTGGAAAGATTACGGGTACATTTTGCCGATGATTTTCATTCCGTTTTTACTAATTTACCTCCTCAATAGGAAGTCTTCCGTGCAAAAACCGTGGCTTGGGGTACTCACCATCGCCTGCATTTTCGGCAGCATCGGCCACCGCCTTTGCGGCGACGTCTCCCAACGTTTCGTACCCAATTCGCGGCGCATTACGCTTTACAATTCTTTGAAAAGTTTTTTTGGCTACTTTATCGTCAAATATCGCCACTACAATTTCAAAACTTATGCGCCCTACGTCGTCGAAAAAAATCAGTATTTTAGCCGCAAAGGCCCCATTACTATCGTCTACATCATCGGCGAAAGTTGCAACTACCGCCGCATGTCGCTCTTCGGCTACGGAGATAATGACACGACCCCGTGTTTAAAAAATTTATCAAAAATAAACAATAATTTCATCTTTAAAGTCGGTATTTCGGGAGCGAATTCGACGCTTTCCTCGACAAAATTCATCACCAACGCGATCTATGAACCCGATAATTTGAAGCAGACGGGCCTCGACACAACCAATTTATTCAAGCTGGCCAAGCAAAGCGGATTCCAAACTTTTTACTGGTCGACGCAGTGCGACACGCTGCTTTCGAGCATCGGCGGCGCGCAATACATCGATTCCATCGTCACGAAAGAGACCGACCCCATCCAAATTCGCCTCAAAAAAGACCTTTACCTCCTCGAACGCATCAAAAAACAAAAATATTCGGACAAAAATTTCATCGTTTTGCACCAAAATAGCGTGCATTCTCCTTACGAAACGACCTACGGACAGGGCTACCAGCCGCCGCACATATTTTCCGGAAATCCCCAAAAAATTCTCGACGACTACGACAACGCGATGCTTTACAACGACTTTCTGATCAGTCAAATATTTGAGTTTTTTAATAAAAATTCCCATCCTTTTTACATTATTTGGGCTTCGGATCATAACGAATTGCTTGGCGAAAAGGGGATGTACGGCCACGGCTCGGGGAATTTGATACCCGAGGCTGCCCAGATCCCCGTCCTCGTACAAAGTAACGACCCCGAATTTCTCGAGAAAATAAGCCACATTTTCGCCATTACCCATTACGAAATCGCTAAACTCCTCGCGGAACAAATCGGCTTCACAATCACCAATCCCAACGAAAAAGAAAATGTTTTTTACACCAATGGCATCGACTACAACGGCAGATTGGGTTACATTCGTTTTACAAAAAATCCGGCCACGCAAACGGTCAACTACGACCAGCCGTCCATGAATTAATCCCCGTCACTCGCCCGCGCACTTGTAAAAATTAGTGATCTGCTCCGACAGAAATTTGTCCGGATTCCGAACCGCCTCCAGCGGAATCTCAAAATCTTTCCGCCCACCATCCTTCAACAATAACTGCAAACCATAGCCGTAATCCTCAAATAATCGATTGCACGTCGCCATAACACTCGCCCGATTTTCCCGCGCTACCTCCCCAATTTCCCCAATCGCCGCCGCCGTGAAATGTAAAAAAATCCCGTGGGCCGCCCCAAATAATTCCACAAAACGCTCCACGTCCCCATGAATGTCCCGTAACCCATCGGTACCCTCGGATTGTAAAATATTTTTTAAATAATTCCCCGGATCGTTCACCGCTTCGGCATCCAAAATAATCGACCGAATGGCCGTCGAGGGTAACTCAAATTTCATGTCCCGAAATATGCGCTCCAAAACCGTCAATAGGCCACGCGCACCCGTTTTTTCCCGAGCCGCCGCCCGCGCAATTTCCCCCAACGCACCTCCCTCAAAACCAATATCTATGCCGTATCCACTGAAATCTTCCTCGTATTGCCTAATAATCGAGCCCTCCGATGACGATAAAATGCGCTCCAATTCGGCCTCCCCCAGCGCCTTGCAAGCCACACGCACCGGTAAACGACCAATAAATTCCGGCTCAAAACCGTATTGGATGAAATCCTCCGTCTGCGCCTTCGCCAAAAATTCAAAATCATAGTCCGCAGTCCCCCGCGCCGCCCCAAATCCAATCTGCGCCGTCCCTAGCCGCTTCTTCACCAAATCACCCAACTTATCAAAGGCACCGCTCACAATAAATAAAATATTTTTCGTATTAATTTTGTCCGCCTGCTGCCGCTTACCGCCCCCCATGGACATCAGCGTCCGCATTTGGTTGAGCATATCGGTCTGGCTAAACACGCTTACCTCGGTTTCCTCCATCAGTTTGAGCAGATTAATTTGGACGCCGCGCCCGGAAATATCTCGCCCGGAATCGCCCACCGCATTCGTTATTTTGTCGATCTCGTCGATGAAAACAATCCCGTACTGCGCCAATTCCACATTGCCATTGGCAATTTTAATCAGGCTCCGAATGATGTCCTCGACGTCGCCCCCCACGTAACCCGTCTCCGAAAATTTCGTCGCATCCGCCTTGACAAAGGGTACGCCGATCAATTTCGCGATCGTTTTGACCAAATAAGTTTTTCCCACGCCCGTCGGTCCCAAAATCAGTACGTTCTGTTTGATGTACTCGCAGGGCTTGCGAGATTTCCCGCCGATGGCGTTGCAAATGTGGTTATAGTGGTCGCAGATGGCGACGGACAGTACTTTTTTGGCCTCCTCCTGGGAAATGACGAAGCGGTCGAGGTACTCCTTAATTTCCTTCGGCTTCAGATTGAAATTGTGGATCCGTTTGAGCGCTTCCCGATCGTCCTCGGCCTGCTCCAAAGGCGCTTTTTCACTCGGTTCTTCCTGGGGATTTTCGTTAAATGGGAAGGCGGCGATTTTCACATTTGCCCCGACTTTTCCGAGAATATCGCCAAACTGTTTCGTCAATTCTTCGAACGGATTTTGCTTCTCTTCCAACTCCTTTTTACGGTCCATCATAGCGGATATTTTGGGACTTTAGGGAAAAAAACTGGCTGGCAAGCAAGATCATTGGGAAGCATGTTGCGGCAGTAATTTTTCGATGATTTCGAACAGGATGGCCTCGACTTCTCCCGGGGGAATTTTTCTTTTACAACATGCGCTCAGCGTAGTCGCCGTCGCCTGCAACTCGCCGGGGAAGCGGGAAATATCGCCTGCGACGTTGAGGCCGATACCCGTCACAGCGAGGATAATTTCATGGCCGACGACACGGGTTTCGGTCAAAATGCCACACATTTTTTTACCATCGCAGTAGATATCGTTGGGGTATTTGACGGTCAAAGGGACGCCGAAAGTCCGTTGCAAACGTTCTGCGATTTTTTCGGCAACGGCGATCGAAAAATTCTGGAATTTTTCCGGTGATTGTTGGGGTTTGAAGGCGAAACTGACGTACAAATTGCCCGCATCCGCGCTGTACCAGGTGCGATCGAACTGGCCTTTTCCCTTTGTTTGCGTCGTAGCGACAATCGCGAAGGGAAGCATCTGGCGCCGATCAAAGTGGCGAAAGCACTCATCATTCGAACTATCGATTGTGTCGTAGCGAAAAATTTCCATGGGCTCACAAAAACCGTGCCATTTCATCGGATTATTCCCAGTAAATATCCGCCCTAATGGCCACCCGATTTTTATATTTCTTAAACTTGAACACCTTTTTCCTCCTGTCAATCATAAAATTTTCATCAAAATTACACCACTCCACTAAAAATTCGCCCCGTTACTCCAAAAAATATTTTCACAGATTTACACAAAAACCGCGCCATTTTATCGGATTATTCCCAGTAAATATCAGCCCCGCTACTCCAAAAAATATTTCCGCTGCCTCTCCGAAATGGCCATCCCAACCCGCTCCATAACCTTCATCATGTCCTCCCAAACAACACGCTTCATCCGATTCGTCCCGTTGCGCAGCAGGTACGAGGGATGGAAAGTGATCATCAGCGGAATGCCGCAAAATTCGTGCCAATTCCCCCGCACGGAAGACATTTTTCGCCCCCTATCGTAGCCCAATAACCCGCTGACCGCCGTCGCTCCAAGCGCCACAATGGCTTCGGGCTTGACAATTTGCACCTGCTCGATCAAATGGGGCAAACAGTGCTGCATCTCCTCCTGAGTCGGCGGGCGATTGCCGGTATCCGTATCCATTTCGGGGCGCCAATTCATGATATTGCCAATGTAAACATCTTCGCGCGTGAGGCCCATCGCCGCGATAATTTTGGTCAGCAGCTGTCCCGCTCGGCCGACAAAAGGTAGGCCCTGGATCTCTTCGTCGGCACCGGGAGCTTCGCCGCAAAAGAAAATTTTCGCATCCAAATTCCCCACGCCGAATACTAAATTTTTCCCTGGCCGCACGTGTTTTTTCAGCGTTTCGTTTTCCAAAACCCTCCGCCGCAAATCCTCCCAATGCTCTTGTTTACTCGAAAAAATCTTTTTTTGGGGCCCGTGGAACGCAATTGTCGGAATTTCAGTTGGGCTATAATTTTTCGTTTGGGAACCGCCATTTTCCTCGGAATTTTTGGGGGGTACATCGCGCGGGGGACAGTGGCTGACGGGCGCCGACTCCGTTCGGGACGGGCTATAATGTTCCAAAAAATCCAGATTTTCCGGGCTAATCGGGACCGTCGGAATGCCACTATTTTTCATCTTTTCCAAAACACTAATCAACGCATCGAGCTCATTCGCCATGGAAAAAGTATAGATAAATTTTGCCGCGGTAAAGCAATTTCGCCGGCGTTTATCCGCTAAAAATGGGAATATTTTCGTAGTGAAAGAGCGTGCGAGTGCTGCCGTCACAGGCAATTTCGATGACATCGAAGCGAAAAAATTGTAAATAATTTTGACCAATGTAGGCTTCGAGGACCGGTTTCAAAGCCGATTTTTTCTTTTTAGTGACGGAAAAATAACCGGAGACGAGCGCATTTTTCTGCCGCGCACGAACCTCGACGAATACGGTGACCGCGCCGTCCTGGGCGATAATATCGATTTCGCCACTTTTATGGCGCCAATTTTTCTCAAGAATTTTATATTTTTTTCTCTTTTTTAAAAAATTTTCAGCCAATTTCTCGCCATCGTTGCCGGTTTTTTGCCTCGGAGTCAACGCCGTTTTGCGGAAAAATTTTACAAAAAATTCCATAATCTAAAACTAAATATCCCCGATAATACTCCTGCCCTCAACCTTTTCTCACGATTTCTACCCATAGCACTCATATCAAAAAACGATCCCAGAGAAAAAGCAAGCAAAAATTTATCATTTTTTAAAAAAATCCATAAATATCTCCCCGAAATGAATCCTACCGCGAAATCTGCGAAAAAATTTGAAAATATAACGAACACAATAATACACTATGCCCGACCCATGAATAAAAATTTCGTAAAAAATATAAAATAATCAGCTGCCCTCCACGAACACCAGCGCCCCACCAAAAAAATCCGGAGCCGGGGATGAGATTCGAACTCACGACCCACGCATTACGAATGCGTTGCTCTACCAGCTGAGCTACCCCGGCAAAACTTTTCAGAATCTGTCCCCACAAAAATAATATAACTTCCAACTTTCTAAAAAAAATTCCTCCTAAAAAACTCTCATTCACTGTAAAATCGCGGAGCCGACTGTCAGACTTGAACTGACGACCGTCCGCTTACAAGGCGGGTGCTCTACCAACTGAGCTAAGTCGGCGCTGGTGGGTCGACTGGGATTCGAACCCAGAACCAATGGCTTAAAAGGCCACTGCTCTACCGTTGAGCTACCAACCCCCTCCAACTCAGCACCCTAATCGACCAATCCTCGCTGTCAATTCCCTTTTTAACCAATTTTGCTAACCCTATTTTTGATTTTTTTGTAATTAAATTTTAAAAACCGCAGGCGAGTCGCAATTATACAAAAAATAGTAAAATTAACTTCGGACGGAGTGATTTCGGCGCGCAAGTACCAGCAAAGTCCCCGCACTTCAAATATAATAAACAATCAATGGGAAAAATATTTGTCAAGTAAAATCGCAATGGCACAAAAAAAATAATAGACAACTCCCAAAATATCCATTAAATATATAAATACCAAAGCGGCTTCGGATTCTAAATTTAATAAAAGTTCAAATTTAACAAAAATTATAGGGGAAATATCGTCCCGTACCCATACTAGCGCCTTAGCCGATCACCAAAAACCGTCAATGCCCATATAATAATAATAAACGCAGCCGACGGAAAAAATACCTGCCACGGCGCCGTCGCCATAAACTTCGCCCCCTCCGCAATCAATATCCCAAGTGAACTCCTGGGCGGCTGTACCCCTAGCCCTAAAAAACTTAAAAACGATTCCAATATGATAACCGCCGGCAGCGTGATGATAAAACAAACCGTCGCTATCCCCATTATATTCGGCAATACGTGCCTCCAAATAATCCTCATCTCCCGCTCACCTAACCCCCGCGCTGCCTGCACATACCCACTCTCCCTAATCCTTAAAACCTCTCCGCGAATAATCCGCGCCGTCGTCATCCATTCCACTACACTAATCGCAAAAAATAATACCCCTGCCCGCCGACCAAAAATAACCATCAGTAAAATGACGATGAGTGTCAACGGAATCGGGTATAAAATATCCACCACACGCATCAAAATTAAATCAATTAACCCACCAAAATATCCAGAAATAATCCCGTAAAATGTCCCAAAACTTACCGCCATTAGCGCCGCTAAAATCCCTATCGACAGAGAAATGTAACAGCCATAGAGTACCCGCGAAAAGAGATCTCGCCCGAGCCGATCCGTCCCAAACCAGTGCTCCCAACTGGGCGCTACCGCCCCTAGCGCAATGTCCTGCTGGTAATAGGGGTGACTATAAACCCGCCAACCAACCAGTAATATCCCGCCAATGGCCATAAAACTAAAAATATATCTCCTAATGCGCACAAAAATATTGACACTTCGATTTTTATATTCTACTCCAAAGGTCAACGCTTAAAAGTGGCGTTTTTTCATTTACAAGGGATATAATTTCCTTAGCCGTAAAAAAAATACTCCGTGGATTATAAAATTAGTGGAGAAATACACCTCATTGGGGCGCCGATTTTACGCACGGTCGGCATTCCCATTGTCGATTTTTCTCCGGAATTGGGTATTTTTTTTGGGCAAATGGACCGCATCATGAGGGCGGATCAGGGCATCGGCATCGCTGCGCAACAGGTCGGGTTAGCGGTCCGCTGCTGTATCGTCGACGTATCGGAGTGCGCCGCCGAGGGAAAAGATTTTTGCATTCTCAACGGTAATCCCGTCGCGCCACAGGCGATTATGCCGCTGTACATTTGCAATCCGAAAATTGTGGCGGCGGAGCATTTATGTACACTCCGCGAAGGTTGCCTATCGATTCCCCACTTCCGCTACGAAATCGAACGGCCGGAAACTATTACGGTTTTTTTCTCCGACCCGAAGGGAAATGCGCAAAAAATAACGTGCAATGGCGTACTGGCGCGGTGCATGCAGCATGAATTTGACCATCTCGACGGGAAATTATTTATCGATTGGCTTTCTCCGAGCGGGGAAAAAAAATTCAAACGTTTTTTGAAAAATCGGGAATAATAGTTATATTTTTTGACGACAATGACAATAAACAATAAAAAAATACCTGAGTTTTTACTGAAAATTAGCAGCTATGAATTGCAATAGGATGGAGGCCAGCCACGGAACTGAGCATTCCGCTAAGAAAATTTCCCAGTTATATTTTTCGGCGAAAATGGCGGTAAGTTGTAAAAAACATTTGCGTTTTTGTTTGCCTGTTTGTAGAGAATTAGCAGCTATGAATTGCAATAGGATGGAGGCCAGCCACGGAACTGAGCATTCCGCTGAGAAAATTTCACTTTTTTCTTGACTGAAAAAACGAGATCGCGATGGTACGGAAATTGCTGCGAGCGTAACTCAATTGGCAGAGTGCCACCTTGCCAAGGTGGATGTTGAGGGTTCGAACCCCTTCGCTCGCACCACTAAAATTTATCTCGCAACGGGGTTGGTTATTTCCATCGGTGGTTCTGGGGGTAATGTATCATTTTGGTACTGCACCTGTTGTCCCCCTCCTGCTTGCTGTCCTGCTGCTCCATGCGGTATCCTCGAAAAATTTCTCAATAACTGCCAAAAAAAGTTTATCACGATTTCAACACAATCTTTGGTGGTGTCCATCACTGTTTTCGTCTTCGCGATTTCAGCTTTTTTCTCCATTTTATACTTCTTAATTTCCATTTCATAAAAAGACTTTCCTTCGTAGACTTCTTCTTCCTCCTTTTCCTCTTGGCTACCTATCCTAATCTCTTTCTCCAAAAGTTCAAAAACTCTATGTTCCAGCATTTCCGTTTTGGCCCCTTTCGCATCGATATTTTTAAAATTATCGTAAAATTCAAAACTTCCATTGAGATTGTACATTATGCATCGCCCATTCTCCTTATCGATAAATAGCATGGGTTTGTTGCGCTGCTTATACAAAGTAACAATCTCTTTTCCTTGCGGTCCCGGAAGCAATCTCTCAAGAAAAGGCATAATGAAATTGATCTTTTCAGTTTCCAACTTAATCACCTCCGACGGCCTTTGGATAATTCTTGGGGGTTGAGGGGGAGTATTAGAAACGGGAGTGTTAGAAACACGTGGGGTAAGCGGATTTCCTAAGTTCAATGTCGCCAAAGGATTCCCTTTTGGAAGCAAATTTGGAGCTCCTTCCATCCTTGAAGCCACCGCGGCAAACCCAACCGAAATTAATCCCGTCTCTACCACTAGGAGACATCCCATTTTTCCAAGTATTTTCATAATCTAACCTTTGTTGTGGAAAAGTATTATGCATATTTTTCACGCTTTGCAAATGTTTTTTTACGAAAAATTTCTTTTTATTGGGGGAAATAAAAATAATTATATTTTTTGGGTTGGATTCTCGTTTTTACATTTACCGCAGGCCTCACACTGTGCGATCAGATTATCCAGGGCATATTTTGTTTGATTTTCGAGCCAGAGCACGCGTTCGACGAATGATTTTTCCAAAAATTCTTGCAGGCGGCAATCCATTCCCTCCACTTCCTTTCGCGCCATTACCATAAGTTTTGCCATTTTTTCCACTCGAATTTTTGCCCATTCCCTTTCAAGTTTACGTTGGTCCCGTGCCATGATTCACACTTGTACTTTTCCGAATGTTTGACAATACGATAGCGGCGGCGGAATGATTTTTAAAAAATTTTAATAAATCATCCCGATATTTGCAGTGGGATATTTAAAAAAAACTAATAAATCGCGCATCGAACAACGATGAAATATTTTTAAAAAATTAATAAATTATTCCGATGCCTGCGCTCCCCATATCCGCTATATTTTCCAAATAAATGACCAAAACAACGGCCCCTTCCGCGACCTCAAACGCCACCTGTTCCGCGACCGTGCGGTTAAAACAGGAATTATCCCCGGGGAAATGGAGCTCCCGATCGTCCAACTCCCAGCGCAAACCACGCGTCGTCACCCGCCCAAAAGGTACCGCAAATAGCGACAATTTTGTCGCCAGCGGCAGACGTAAAGCCAAACGATCCCGCACAACCATAGCAACATTCGGCGGCATGTAAGCAACGGCATCCGTCTGCGCAAAAATGGCTATATTACTCAAAATATGGTCGATGTACCCCCCATTTATCCCCAAAATAATGGGCGGCGATAGATGATTTTCGCGGGCAAATTTTAACGCCTTTTGGAAATCCGAAAAGTCCTGATCTTCGGCCACTATTTTCCGCGTTTTGGACGCAATGGGCACTCGAATGCTGTCGCAATCGCCGATGACAACGTCCGCCACTATACCCCTCTCCCACAACAAATTGTAGGCCCCGTCGGCGGCGATAATCGGCAAATCGAAATGGGAAAAAAATGTGCGGCCCGGCAGCGCCCCCTTCAGACAAAGCAGAGAACGATACGCCCCCAGCAGAGGTAATATGCTTAAAAATTTTTGCTCATTTTTCAATATTTCGTAAATAAATTTTAAAACTTAGCGTCGAATTGTAAATCCGGAATGTTCCTAAAAAAAATACGCATATTTTCAGCGCGAATAATATCGCGTTCCTCCGGCGATAAATTCTTATCGTACAAAACAACCAAATTCCCCGGCTGCGACTCTACCATGTAACGGTCAATTCCGGCGCGATTTTGCCCGTCAATGAGACCGCAGTCCGCCGCCAAACGCATCCACGCTAACATCTCAAACGCCTCCTCGCTCTCCAGCGTGTAACAGGAACATAGCACACCGTAAATGCGGCCAATTTTGTTCAAAAATTGCGTGCGACTATGCTTCAAAATCCCTTCGCGGGCCGATTTTTCCTGGTCAATAATCGTCTTAATCACGTGCTCCAAACGCTGAATCTCATCCGTTTCGCAAATGCCCAGCGTCTGCTGATTCGATATCTGATACATGTACCCCCGCGCCTGTGACCCCTCCCCGTGTACGCCGCGAACGACGATCCCAATCTGCTGGACCGCGTCGATGAGGTGCTGAATCTGTTCCGCCATCCCTAATCCGGGGAGATGCAGCATAATGGAAGCGCGCATCCCCGTCCCCACATTACTGGGACACGCCGTCAAATACCCCATCGGCTGGGAAAAAGCGTAGTAACCGTCGTCGATGGCGTCGTCGATGTCATTAATTTTTTTCCAAATGTCGCGCAATTGTAATCCGCTGCCGATCACCTGTATCCGCAAATGGTCCTCCTCGTTAATCATGATCGACGCCAACGCCCTATCACTGCAAATCACGCCCGCCCCCACTTTCCTCTCCAGCAACTCCTTGCTAATCACACGCCGCTCCTGGAGGGCCAATTGTTCGGGTTTTTTGAGTTCCGACAGATCGATAAAAATTTTAAAATCTTTTAACTTTTGTACGTAATGTTTGGCGAAATTGAGGATTTCGGTACGTTCGCTATCCTTTGCGTTGGAAGGGAATCGGAATTGGGAAAAATTGCGCGCCAGCCGCACGCGGGAACTCACCACAATCGGCTGACTATGCTCCTCGAAGCGCTTGCCGTACTCCAAAAGCAACTTTTTAACCGTTCTCATGCCTTAGCGAGCGCAACGCATCCCTAATCCTCGCCGCCTCCTCGAAACGCTCCCCCTCTATCGCCAGCCGCAACTTTTCTTCGAGGGACTCCCGTGTCAACGTTTTTTTTGCGTGGACGGTAAAGCATTTGGGTTGTTTACCGATGTGATCCAAATTTTTTTGCATATTTTCGATAAGGGGCAGGAGTTTTTCCCGCAACGATTCGTAGCACTGGGGACACCCCAAATTGCCTGTTTTTTTAAAAAGTTCCACGGTATAGCCACAATATTCGCAGCAATCGTGTGTTGTTATGGCTGGGTTAAGGTCGCCGAAAAGGGCGGTGCCGATATTTTTAGTCACGGAAAATGGCATCACATTACTGGTCAACACCCCGTAACTGCGCGCGCACGCCTCGCATAAATTGATTGTTTGTTTTATGCTATGGACGATTTGTTCGATGTGGACCGCCGCTGGTTTTCCGCAAATACTACACTTGAGTGATTCCATAAACAAAAATTTTACCCCATCGCCATCCCGCCGTCGACCGTGACCACCGCGCCCGTTATGTAACTCGCCCCAGCAGAACACGAATGGGTAATTTGTTCGATGTGGACCGCCGCCGGTTTCCCGCAAATACTACACTTGAGTGATTCCATAAACAAAAATTTTACCCCATCGCCATCCCGCCATCGACCGTGACCACCGCGCCCGTTATGTAACTCGCCCCTTCGGAGCATAAAAAATCCACGGCGTGGGCGATATCTTCGGGAGTCCCCATGCGCTTCATGGGAATCAATTTTTTGGTTTCTTCAATAATTTTTTCGGACAGCGCGGCGGTCATATCGCTTTCGATGAACCCGGGCGCCACTACGTTGACGCAAATCCCGCGGGAAGCGACCTCCTTCGCCACCGACCTGCTAAAACCAATCATCCCCGCCTTCGCCGCAGCATAATTCGCTTGCCCAAAATTACCAGTTTTACCAATAATTGAAGAAATATTTACAATTCTGCCCCAGCGATTCTGTACCATCCCCCGCAAAAGATGTTTGGTCCAGTGAAAACAGCTGCTCAAATTCGTCCCAATCACATCCTCCCAATCCTCCGTACTCATCCGCATCAGCAACGCATCGCGCGTAATCCCAGCATTATTGACCAAAATATCAATCGCACCGTGCTTCGCCAGTAAATCCCCACAAATTAACTCCACTGCCCCCCCGTCGGAAACATCCACGGAAATCGCTCCCGCTTCTCCACCACCGGCAATAATCTCCTGGGCAATTTGCTCGCAATTCTTCGAACGACTAACACAAATCACGTAAATCGACCGCCGCGCCAATTTTTTCGCAATCGCCGCCCCTAAACCACGGCCAGCCCCCGTCACTAACGCAACCCGCTTCTCTCCGACTCCTACCACAAACCCATTATGGCCGCATCCCCCCCTAACGTCAATAGGGATTTTTAAAATAATTTTTTCACCACCTATAGAAATAATTATATCGGGCTTCCGCCCCCTCCCAGGCCCCGCCAGGAGTCGTAGACTCCTTGGCCTGCTTCGCAGGCCCCGCGGCGTAGCCGCGGGGCGGGGCCTGGGCTTAGGTCTGCACAAAAATTCACCTCCTGTGAAGGGATTAAAAAAAAGATATCTTCTTTTCCGGCGGGCTTTATTTTTACATTTCTATCGTCGTCGACAAATCCGTGCGCGTTGCCTCCTTCGTTCCGCTTTTTCGATCTCGGATTCATCCCCATCTTCTGCGCCTCTGCGGAATATTTTACCCCAATTTAACTTTATTTTCTCAGGTTTATAGGTCGCCTTTTCGAAGGAAGGCCTCTCGTAGTCGTTAGTTAAAATAAATTCATCCGGTTTCAGCGTCGGTTCTCCCGCCAAATTGCCCTCCGTAAAGAAGCGACTCAGCTGCGCCGTCTGGGTATCATCGTGGTGGATAATGGTCGGCGTGATGATATAAATCCGCTCCGTCACACTATTGCCGCGGTTACTCATTTTAAACAGATGGCCGATGAGTGGGATATCTTTCAGGATGGGGATACCGGCGGAACTGACTTCGTGTATTTCTTTGAAGGAGCCGCCGATAAATAGACTCTGCCCCTCGAAAACCGATGCCTCCGTATTGACCGTCCGCGTCGTGGTACCCGGACCACTGGAGCCCTGACGCGGATTAGTAGTAAACCCACCGTCTTGGACCTCAATTAACAATTTAATTTTTGGCATACCGTTGGCATCAAATTCCCCCATAATAATATGGGGGACCACCGTTAATTTAGTGGAGACCGTCACGTCGAATAGCCCGCCCGCCTTTGCTCCTTGGGTTTCCACGTAGGCGGTTTCGGACGTATCGATCACGGCGCCGATATTATCCAAAGTAATGACCGACGAGCGGATTAGCGTCTGTCCATTGCCGACCTCCTCCAGGATATTCAGCGTTTCGGACATGGAATAATTTTTAAATAATTTATCAAAATTCATAACCAAACTCGCCTCTGTGGCATCCAAAAAATTAAAGGAAATGCGCTTCGATTTTTTTTCCGCGTCCGCTGCTGTGGTACCAGCGCCTCCAGCGGCTACCGCCATACGCCGATTAGCTTCCAATTTGGAACGTATTTTTAGGGAACCGGATTTGGTGATATCCACTACGGCGATCTCGATTTTCAGCGCATCCCTGGAGACGTCCAGTTGCTGAATAATGCTCTCAATAAAGGGCATATCCTGGCGCTTGGCTTTGACAATAACCGCATTTAAACGCGTATCAAAGGTAACAAAAATATCGCTCAAATTGAGGGGATTTTTTTCCCCTCCCTGGGGGGCCATTTTACCCACGTCTTTGGCTTCGCTGCTATCTTTTTTAGCTTTTTCGGCGTGGTAGGCGGTCCCGGGTATGGCTTTTGCCGCAGTCGCTCCACCGGCCTTCGAATTGTCGATCTGTAACCCAATGCTGCTCTCGCCGACAGGCCCCGTTATCGCTCCCACCATCTGCTGTAGCATCGTCGCAACACCCGGAATATTCATGTTCCCACCGCGGTAATTGACTATCATATCGTAGGCCCAAGCGTGTTTCAGCGGAAAAGAACGAATGTCGTACACATTGCTGACGCGTTCGATTACAATTTTTTTAGAAAGTTCTTCTATGAGGGACATGAGTTTAGGGGGGCCGCTCACCACTAAAATACCGGCGGTTTCCAGGGGTCTGAAGGTCACATTGGAGCTCAAAAATCCGAGCTGCGAAATGACCCTAACCAGGGTACGCATCTCATCGCGATTCATCTGGTAGACCGACGACGACACTTCGTCGCTCTTGTAAACATACATCATACTGCCGTCAAAAAACCAAACTAATCCGTAGGCATTGATGATATCTTTCCAGAATTGGTGGGGGGTAACGTTACTAAATTTTCCATTGACGACGTCGGCGACTTTATCGCTCACGATGACGTCCATCGACTGCATCACACAGAAATTGCGGATTAATTCTTTCAGCTCCTGATTTTTAGCGAAGTGGTAATATTCTGCGGTTTTCCAGGGCAGACGGTCAGCGGGGTCGCCTTCGGTAAGGGCCATTGAAGTGACTATTTCGACGGAACTCAGGTCGATGAGGGGGGTTATTGAATCGCCCATGACTTTACGGGTTAGCGGAATTTCGCTAGATTTTTCCTGGGCATTTGCTATTGGCGCCGCTGGCGATACAGCCGCCGCTGGCAATGGTCCTGAAATATTTTCATTTAGTGACGATCCCGAAATATTTGTTACTGGCGCTGCAGGCAATATAGCTACCGCAGGCAACGATTCCGGAGCATTTGTTACTGGCGTTGCAGGCAATACAGCCGACGCAGGCGGGGGTCCTGAAACATTTTCATTTAGCAATGGTCCCGGAGTATTTCCATTTGGCAACGATCCCGAAATATTTGTTATTGGCGCTGCAGGCAATACAGCCGCCGCAGGCAATGGTTCCGAAATATTTGTTATTGGCAATGGTCCTGAAATATTTGTTACTGAATCCACTGGCAATACAGCTGCCGCTGGCAATGGTTCCGGAATATCTGTTACAGCTGCCGCAGGCAATACAGCCGCCGCTGGCAATGGTCCCGGAGTATTTCCATTTGGCAACGATCCCGAAATATTTGTTATTGGCGCTGCTGGCGATATAGCCGACGCTGGCAATGATCCCGGAGTATCCCCAGCCGGAACCACTCCCGACGCTGAACCCTTGGCCCCCATAGCCCTCTTGGGCCCATCAATAATGTATATGTCCTTCCTGTTCTTCGGTATCACTCCCCCCGCCTCCAATCCACTCGATACACCCGCTAACGCTCCCCCAGTAGCCGTAGCCCCCCTCTCGCTACCCTCCGCCCTGTGAATTAAATCCGAATCACGGCTCAATAATGCGCAAGAAAATGATAATGCCGATAGGCCACAAACTGTGTAAAAAATCCCCTTCATCTCCCTAAAACCCAAAAATCGTTAAATTGGAACCGCGAGGTACCTCCAGCGAATAGTCGTACGCATCCGCCCAAAATGCTAAATTTGTCACAAAAGATTCCGCTTCCGCAAATAGGTTATCGGCGAATAACTCCGCCAAAGATTTTTTGCGAAAAAGACACAGCCGATTTGTTTCGCTTTCGATGGCAATCGTATCGTCGGTATCGGCAATTCTCCCAAAATTCCAACGCAATATATTTTTCAATTTTCCCAAATCATTTTCCGTAATTTCCTCCGTAAAATACCCGAAAAAAGTGAGGAATCGGCTATCCAAATGCACCATCTTTAACTCCAAACGCCCGTCTATGACCACCTCACAAACCGAATGACTGGGGTCGTGATCTTCTATGCGAAAATAGCGCGCCAAGATTTCGATTGCTTTCACCCATTCCATCAATAATTCGTTTTTATCAAAAAGTTTTGGGCCTGCAAGCCAGAAAGTGTATTGAAAAAAAATTTCAGTAAAAAATATGAGAAAAATTGTTATCATCCTCCATCCGGCGGCGATAGATACTCCCCATGTTCGAGAAAATTAGTAGTAAAAACAATGAGAAAATTAAGTTTATCGACAAGCTCAAGAAGTCATCGCACCGGAAAAAATTCGGTCTATTTCCCGTCGAAGGATTTCGAGAAATTTCCCGCGCCCACAGTAGGCAATTCCTAGCGGAACTCATCTTTTGCGAAGAATATTTCGCGGGACGAGACGATTTTTACGCTTTGGTCGAGCGGCTTGGGCGGGAGAATGTAAAAATCACGCAGGTCACGCCCGATGTATACCGGAAGATCTCCCTCTGCGAAAATGGCAGCGGATTGATCGCCCTTGCGCGCGCGAAAAATGTGGCCATCGATGCTTGCACGCCGCCCGCAAACGGACTTTTTGTTGCGACGGAAAATATCGAAAAACCGAGTAATTTAGGGGCCATTATTCGGACAGCGGAATCGGCTGGCGTCGACGGCGTAATCGTCCTCGGCCGCTCCACGGAAATCTTTAACCCGCACGTCATCCGCAATTCCCAGGGCGCCGTTTTTTTCACGCCCATTTACCACGCTTCAACGGAGGAATTCCTAGCATTTATGCGCCGAAATCAGCTATCGCTCTACGTCACTTCGCCCGGTGCGCAAAGGCTATATTTTGAGGAAGATTTTCGCGGCGGGACGATTATTCTTGTGGGTTCGGAGAAGGGGGGGGTATCTGATTTTTGGTTGCGGGAGAGACGGACGATTCGGATTCCCCAGAATGGTTTTTCGGATTCGCTGAACGTCTCCGTTGCGACGGCTATTGTGTTATACGAGTGTGTTCGCCAGCGCCTAGCGAAATAAATCCGCGCATATTTTTGGGCCAAACAATAAAGTAAAATTTCGGACCAAATAACAAAGTAAAATGCCACCCACTCGGTTCCATTCTACCCAATACAACAAAAAAATAAAAAAATTACAGCCAACGCCCTTTTGTAAAACGAAATCCGCGCATATTTTTAGCCAAAAAACAAAATAAAATTTCGGACCAAATAACAAAGTAAAATGCCACCCATTCGGTTCCATTCCGCTCAGTACAACAAAAAAATGAACCCACACCCGCCTTAAAGTTTGACGGAAATCCGTTTACCCCTATGGAAGTATGCCGATGTTTGAGTCGATTACCGAAAAAATTAGCAATATTTTTAAAAATTTGCGCGGCCTCGGAAAACTTTCGGAGCAAAATATCGCCGAAGCCCTGGGCGAAATCCGTTCCGCATTGCTGTCCGCAGACGTCAATTTCTCCGTCGCCAATAACTTCATCCAGCGCGTAAAAACCCAGTGCCTCGGACAAGTTGTAATCCAAAATGTCACGCCGGAACAGCAATTCACCAAAATTATTTTTGACGAACTGGTCAAATTGTTGGGCGACGAAAGTGCTCCCGAATTGAGTTCGAAGCGGCCGCTGAAAATCCTCCTGGTCGGACTACACGGCTCCGGTAAAACGACGACGGCGGTAAAACTCGCCAAATTTCTGAAAACTAAGGCCAATTTTTCCCGTCCCTTGACGATCGGCTGCGACATTTACCGACCGGCGGCTACCGACCAACTCGAAACCCTCTCCCAACAAACCGCCATCGATTGCTACGTCGACCACAATTGTAAAAATGTTATAGAAATTGCCCATTCTGGGGTCCGGTATGCCGAAAAAAATGGCTGCGATTTACTGCTCTTCGACACCGCAGGCCGCTTGCAAATCGACGAAAATTTGATCCGAGAAATCCGCGATATCTCCGCGAAAATCCAGCCCGATGAAGTATTTTTAGTTGCCGATAGTGCGCTGGGTCAGGAGGCGGCGAACGTCGCCCGATCGTTCCACGCGGCCGTCCCCCTAACCGGTATCATCCTGACCAAACTCGATGGCGATAGCCGTGGTGGCGCGGCTTTGTCCATGAAGGAGGTCACCGGCGTGCCGATCCGCTACGTGGGGACGGGCGAAAAAATTGAATCGCTCGAAATATTTCATCCGTCGCGCATCGCCCAACGCATTTTAGGTATGGGGGATGTGGTTTCTCTGGTTGAAAAAGCGCAGGAGCAAATCGATGAAAAACAGGCGAAAGAGCTTGAAAAAAAAGCGAAAAAAGGTAAATTCGACATGAATGATTTCCTTCAGCAACTGCAATCGATACAAAAAATGGGCCCCATGGAATCTCTGATTAAGCATTTTCCGGGCATGCACAACATCGAAATCGACCCCAAAACCGGTGATAAAATGAAACATACCCAGGCCATTATTTGTTCCATGACGCCCAAAGAGCGCTCCCGCCCGGAAATTATCGACGGCTCCCGACGTTTGCGCATTGCCAAAGGCTGTGGTTTATCGGTCCAAAAAGTCAATATGTTGTTAAAAAATTTTAAACAAATACAGGTCATGATGAAAAAAATGAAAAATTCGCGCGCCAATTTGGCTTCGCTTTTGGGGATGTAAAATGGGAAAAATATTTGTAAAATTCCTTATCTTACCCATCCGATTTTACCGATTATTTCTGTCTCCATGTAAAATTTTTTTCTTCGGACCCCATTGCCATTGCCGATTTTCCCCGACTTGCTCCCATTTTGCCGTGCGCGTACTCCAAAAATATTCCCCGCCAAAAGCATTCCTCCTCATCGCCGCCCGCTTGCTAAAATGTCAGCCCCTGTATCGGAAAAAATTGTAAATCTGGCCGCTTTTTTGACCATTTTTTGCGGCAAAAGCCGTGCATGAAATGCACAGGGTGTAAAACAAAGTTTTATACCCTCCAAAGCGTTTTGGACGCTTTGGGCTTTTGCCGTCACAAAAAATTCACTTGCTGGGGGCGACAAAATTCGCTCTATGGGGGCATGTTTTATTTGGGGCCAATGCACATTGCCGTTGTTATGGATGGCAATCGCCGCTGGGCTAAAAAAAACAATTTCCCTTTATTTTACGGGCATCGCCGTGGGGTACACGCGGTTAGCGAGGTCACCAAAACGGCCCTTGATCGCGGGATTTCCCATCTCACATTTTTCGCTTTTTCCACGGAAAATTGGAAGCGTTCGGGGGGTGAAATTTCCTATTTGATGCGACTATTTTCCCGTTCCATCGACCGCTACGAAACATTTTTACTCCGCGAAGGGATTTGCGTCCGATTCATTGGGGATTTGGCGCCGCTGGACCCCGATTTACTGGGCAAAATTTCATCGATTCAAGAGCAAACGCAGCGCAATGAAAAACTTTTTTTGACGATCGCCATCAACTACGGCAGTCGCGATGAGGTCGTCCGGGCCGTAAAAAAAATGTCAATTAACGAGCTCCAAAATTGTTCCTGGGAAACGTTTCGGCGGCACTTGGATAGCGCGGACTTACCCGACGTCGACCTCTTCATTCGCACATCGGGGGAGCAGCGTTTGAGCAATTTTCTTCTGCTGCAATCCGCCTATGCGGAACTGATTTTCGTCCAAAAAAATTGGCCGGAGTTCACGGGGGAGGACTTTGGGGACGTGCTGCAGGAATTCGGCCAACGGAAAAGGAATTTTGGCAAATGATGAAAAAATAATAAAAAAATAATGAAAGCGAGAGTGGGGAGTACGGTTATTTTGTGTGTATTGGTGGCGTGGGTACTTTGGTCTGCGGGGATTTTGGGCGGCGTTTTTTTACTGGCGCTATGTTCGGCCCTGACCCAGTGGGAACTATACCAACTGATGGAAAAAATGGGTTGGAAGCCGCAAAAAAAAATGGCTACGGCGTGGGGGATCATCGTTGTCCAGGGAAGTTTTTTCAGTCGGGAGGGTATTTTTGATTTCAGCTACGTTTTATCTGCGCTTGTCCTGGCGACGGTTATTTTCGCATTTTTCGTGGTTCTGGCGGGGGAGCCGGAGGATTTAAAAAACATTTTTCTCCCGACAATTTTTGGTATTTTGTATGTTCCGACTTTGTTTTGCATTCCGCTATTATTCGCCCGCAACCTCCTGATTTTATCGGACCCCAATCTCCCCCTACTGCTCATTTTGTGGATTATTTTCGTTGCCAAACTCAGTGACATTGGGGGTTTACTGGTGGGTCGGAGATTTGGGAAACGCAAATTGGCGCCGGCTTTCAGTCCCCAAAAAACTTACGAAGGGCTAATGGGCTCGCTATTATTTTCGGTTACGGGGGGATATATTTTTGTTTTTTGTTGTGGTTGCGCTTGGCCGGCGAATTTTACGGGCATAAAAATTGGGGCGATTGCGGCTATTATCGCGGTTATTGCGCTCATTTCGGACCTAGTGGAATCGGGGTTCAAGCGCCTTGCGGGGGTAAAGGATTCGGGGCGCATGATTCCTGGGATTGGCGGCGCATTTGACCTGATGGACAGCCTCATTTTATCGCTGCCCGCGGGGGTTATTATCATTAAAACGTTTATTTTTCGGTAAAAAATTTACATGAGTCGCGGTAAATTATTTGTTATAGCCACGCCCATTGGGAATTTGAGCGACATGACTTTTCGTGCCGTCGAGACGCTCAAGCGGTGCAGTTTGATTGCCTGCGAAGATACGCGAATTTCGTCACATTTGCTGCGGCATTTCAGCATCAGCGCCCCGCTTATTGCCTACCACGACCGAAACGAGCGGGAGCAGGTAAATTTTTTGATAAAAAAGATAGAAGAGGGCGGGGAAATTGCCATTATTTGCGATGCGGGCACGCCGACGATTAGTGATCCTGGATTTAGGATTGTCCGTGAATGTAAAAAAAATGATATTGACGTCGTACCGATTCCCGGCGCGAGTGCGATGATTGCGGCGCTTTCGGCTTCTGGGCTACCGACCCACTGCTTCTTTTTCCTAGGATTTCCGGGGCACAGGGCAAGTGCGCGCATTAAAATTTTAGAGCAATACGCCGCGGCGGGTGGGACTTTGGTTTGCTACGAATCCTGCCACCGCCTCGAAAAATTTCTCCACGACATCGCCCACGTTTACGGTCTGGAGCGCGTGATTTCCATTGGAAAAGAACTGACGAAGATCCACGAAACAATTGTAACGGCCCCCGTCGGCGAAGTGCTATTGAATGTAAAAAAAATGATAACAATCAAGGGGGAATTTGTCGTACTGGTTGCGCCGGCCCGCTACACGCTCTAGTCCGATTCCCGTGGGAGCATTAAAATCGACCCCGAAAGCAGCTTTGTACACTCGTGCCGCGGACGAAATATGATGTCATCGGGCACGCCCCGCTCCACAATCTCCCCCCCGCTCATAACGCAAACGCGATCCGCCATCCGCTGTAAAATCGAAAAATCGTGGGTAACCAGCAGCATCGCAAAACCTAAATCCTCCTGCAATGCCTTTATTAAAGCCAAAATTTGGTCCTGCAGGATGACATCGAAAGCCGTCGTCGGCTCATCGGCGATGAGTAATTTGGGGCGATTCATCAAGGCCAGAGCAATCATAACACGCTGCTGCATCCCCCCACTCAATTCGTGGGGATAGGCCCGAAAAATTCTCAGGGGATCCCTAAATCCGACCTTTCTGAGCATCCCCAACGCACGATCCTTCCGCCCTAGACCCTCCGCAATCTCGAGTAATTGGTAGCCCACCGTCAGAACGGGATTCAATGCCCAGGCGGGTTCCTGAAAAATATGGGCGACTTTGTGGCGTCGAATGGCGACCAAATCGGGGTACGGCAAATTTAAAATCGGCTGCCGATCTACAAAAATTTCCCCAGAAATGGTGACATTGGGCCGCAAACGCATGATACTTTCCGCGATCAGCGTCTTCCCGCTGCCACTTTTCCCCACCAACGCGAGGGTTTCTCCGGCGGCAATCGCAAAGGAAATTCCCCGGATTGTGGGATGTTCCGAATTGGTAAAACTTATAGTCAGATTCCGGACCGCAAGATAGGCACTATTCCCCATAATTTTTTTTGAATAATTATCCCCAAATTATTTAATATTGCCAACGATGTCGAGCCGATATATATGAGGCGCATTTTCCGGCGGCAATCGCAAAGAAAATTCCCCGGACCGTGGGACGTTCCGCGTTGGTAAAACTTATAGTCAGATTCCGGACCGCAAGATAGGCATCACTCCCCATAATTTTTCTGAACAATTGTCCCCAATTATTTAACATTGCCAACGATGTCGAGCCGATATATATGAGGCGCATTTTCCGGCGGCAATCGCAAAGGAAATTCCCTGGACCGTGGGACGTTCCGAATTGGTAAAACTTATAGTCAGATTCCGGACCGCAAGATAGGCATCACTCCCCATAATTTTTCTGAACAATTATCCCCAATTATTGAACATTGCCAACGATGTCGAGTCATATATATACTACCCCCAATTATTTAACGTTGCCAACCATGCCAAGCCATCTAATCTTACGCAAATAACGATTATTTATGGACAGAGATATTATTATTTCCGGCGTGCATCTGGATTTAACCGATGCTTTGAAAAAAATTGTCAGCGAAAAAGCAGAAAAATTATTCCGCCACGAAGGACGGATCGTTCGCCTGCGCTTCGAACTGGAACACGCAACCAGTAGAAATCCCGCAGAAGAATTCGTCGCCAAAGGACATATCGAAATCCAAGGCCCAGATATTATCGCGACGGCTATCAGCGATGACCTCTATAAATCAGTGGACCTGCTTATCCAAAAATTAGATCGCCAACTTAATGAACATTTTCATAAGTAAATCGTGAATTTTTAAATAAAAAAAGGGAAATTTCCGCGCGGCTTCGGGCAAAAGCTGCGCGCAAAGCGCGCAAAAACATGAACTCCGTTCATGTTTTCAAGGAGCTTTGCTCCTTAAGCTTTTGCCCGAAAGAAACAACTATGCATTGATTTGTCAAGTTATTTTTAGCGCACAACGACGTTAAAAATTTTCCCGGGAACATAAATTTTTTTTATAATTTCCTTACCGGAAACAAATGCCATAAATCGACTCCGCTGCCAGGCGATTTTCTCAACTGCTTCCTGACTCGCATCGCCGTCCACCAAAATTTCATCGCGGACTCTGCCATTGACTTGGAGTATTATTTTCGCTTGATTGGCGGCAAATTTAGACGCATCATAGGCCGGCCAGCTCGCCTTTGCAACGGAAAATGCTCCGCCCAGACGCGCCCACAATTCCTCCGCGATGTGGGGGGCAAAGGGGGCTAACAATTGTAAAAATATGCGCACCGTCGAACGACTAATTCCCATTTTTTGCGCGCCATTAACAAAAATCATCATCTGCGCGATCGCCGTATTTAATTGCAATGCCTCGATCTCTTCCGTAACTTTTTTTACAGTTTGATGCAACAATGTCTCCACGCCAACGCCATCTTCTTCGGGGAATTTTTTTACATTTCCATCGCCGTCAATGCAAAGCGCCCACACCTTCTTCAAAAAACGATACACCCCCTCAATTCCCTGCGTACTCCACGGTTTCATGGCATTGAGCGGCCCCAAAAACATCTCATAAAGCCGCAGGGAATCGGCACCGTATCGGCAAATTACATCGTCGGGATTTACAACATTTCCACGACTTTTTGACATTTTAGTGCCGTCGCTCCCCAAAATAATCCCCTGGTGATACAGCCTCCTAAAAGGCTCCTCGGCCCCAGAAATCGCACCCACATCGTACAAAAATAAATGCCAAAAGCGCGCGTAAAGCAAGTGTAAAACGGCGTGTTCCGCCCCACCAATGTAAAAATCCGGACTCTTCCAATAGGCCTCCGCCGCAGGATCCACTAAACTTTCCCCACAATCCGGCGACATGTAACGCAAATAATACCAGCAGGAACCCGCCCATTGCGGCATCGTGTTGCTCTCGCGCACCGCCGGTACAAAATTTTCCGCCGCCTCCCCGGAAATTTCCCCCGTCGATAAATTTACAAAAATATTAAGCCACCGCTTCGCCCGGACAAGCGGACTCTCGCCGTCGTCGGAAGGTAAATAGGTGTCCGTCTCGGGTAAAGTCAGCGGCAACTGCGCTTCTGCAACCGGAATCGCACACCACTCAGTACCCCCCTTCCCGTAGGAAACCACATCGTCCGGAATTTTGCCCATAAAATAAGCGTTTTTCGCCGCCAACGCACGGTCGTAGTGGGCCCGCTCGATCCAAAGAATCGGCACCGGTTCGCCCCAGTAGCGCTGCCGAGAAAATAGCCAATCGCGCAATTTATATTTCACGGCGACCCTCCCAAAACCTTCCCGTTCCGCCTTTTGCGTTATTTTTTTCCGTGCTTCGGCCGCCGGTAAACCATCGAATTCGCCCGAGTTAATCAGCCGGCCTTCCCCACAAAACGGCAAAGGTAATTCATTTTTGGGGTCTGCTATGACTTGTTTTACGGGAATATCAAATTTTTTTGCAAATTCGAAATCGCGGTCGTCGTGGGCCGGTACCGCCATAATCGCCCCCGTGCCGTAGGACACAAGGACGTAGTCCGCTACCCAAATCGGAATCAATTCCCCGTTGTACGGATTTTTCGCGAAACTCCCCGTGAATACCCCCGACTTCTCTTTGGCCAAATCTGTGCGCTCCAAATCGCTTTTCCTCTTGGTATCGGCGACGTAGGCCCGGACTTTTTCCCGATTTTCCACCGCCGTTACCCGCTCGACTAATTCGTGCTCGGGGGCTAAAACGAGGAATGTCGCGCCGTAAATGGTATCGGGACGGGTCGTGTAAACGCAAATTTTGGGGCCATCGGGAACAATCTCAAAGTCCAATTCCGTTCCCTCCGAACGCCCAATCCATGCGATTTGCTGGCGCTTCGTCGAGTCCGGCCAGTCGATTCCCTCGAGCCCCCCCAATAATCGGTCCGCATAGCGCGTGATTCTCAGGACCCACTGGCGTAAATTTTTCCGTTCCACCGGGAAATCCCCCCGCTCCGAACGACCGTTGATCACCTCCTCATTGGCCAATACCGACCGCAATTCCGGACACCACCAAACGGGTTTATCATCCACGTACGCCAGCCCGTGTTTAAATAATTGTAAAAAAATCCACTGCGTCCACCGGAAATAATGGGGGTCCGTCGTATCCACTTCCCGGTCCCAATCGATGGCGAAACCCAGTGACTGAATCTGTTCGCGGAAGCGCCGAATATTATTTTCCGTATTGATTGAGGGGTGTTGGCCGGTAGCGATGGCGTGTTGTTCGGCGGGCAAACCGAAGGCGTCCCAGCCCATGGGGTGTAAAACATTGAAGCCGTTAGCCCACTTGTAGCGCGCCAGAATATCCGAAGCGGTATAGCCTTCCGGGTGGCCGATATGCAGGCCTGCGCCCGAGGGGTAAGGGAACATATCCAAAACGTAATATTTTTCCATCGGACTCTCATTTTCCGCGCGAAAGGTTTTTTCTTCCAACCATTTTTTCTGCCAAAATGGCTCTATTTCCCGGAAGTCATAATTTTTACAGCTTGTGGCCATGGTGTGCTATGCTAGGAAATGGCATCAAAAAACAAGCCGGAAATTATAAATTCACAGGCCCACGTCTCAGTTATCGGGCGGCCCCAATCGAATGCCCCTTCGCCTCCGACTAACGAAAATTATTAAAAATATTCCTAAAAATAATAAAAATAAACTGTAAAATTGCCCACGCGTCAGCCCCAATATCAATCCCGCATCCGGCTCCCGAAAAAATTCACACCCAATGCGCCCAATGGCGTAAAGTACTAAAAAAATGCCTCCCAAATACCCAATACAACACCTCCGATAAATCAAAATTTGTAAAATAATAAATGGTAAAAATCCTTCGAAAAATGCCTCGTACAACGGCGAAGGATGGCGCGCCACTAGCCCTAATACTCCGTCCCGCACAAAAATTACCCCCCAGGGAACCGCCGTTTCCCGACCCAATAACTCCCCATTGACAAAATTCCCTAAACGCCCAACCATTAAACATAGCGGAATAATCGAACTCACCACGTCCCCAACCCTGTACCTATCACGGCGATACCTCCAAGAAAAATATAAAATCGCTAAAATTCCTCCCGCAAAACCTCCGTGACTCGCCATTCCTCCCCGCCAAATCTGAAAAAATATTAAAGGATTAGTCGAAAAATTGTCAAAATCATAGAGCAAACAGTACCCTAAACGCCCGCCCATTACCGCCCCCAGCGCAAAATAAATCAATAATGCTTCATTCTCCTCGGACGACAGCGGCGAAAGTCCCTTCCGCGAATAAAACGCTAAAAAAAATTGTACCAGAAAAAAACTAACCACGTAACACACCCCATACCAACGTATCCCCTCCACCCACCAACCCGCAGGAAAATGGATCGCAAAAGGATCGATATCAATCACAATATGTAACAACATTAGCAAAAATTTTACCCAAAATTTATCCCACGCCCACCGCAGTAACACTAAATATCTAAACCCCATGTTTCAATCCCAAATAATTTTTCAAAAAATTTTATTGCCAAAATCCGGAAATAATTTGTTAATTACTCGGCGACCATGAAGAATTTTTACCTTACCACGGCGATTGACTATGCGAACGGACATCCCCACATCGGCCACGCCTACGAAAAAATTCTAGCGGATGTGATTTGTCGGACGAAGCGCCTATTGGGCCACGACGTACATTTTCTGACGGGCCTCGACGAACACGGACAAAAAGTGGAACAGACGGCTAGGGAACGCGGGATTTCGCCGCAAGCGCTCTGCGATTCCGTGGCGCGGGAATTCATCGAAATGTGCGCGCAACTAAACATCTCCTACGACGACTACATTCGCACCACACAGCCCCGACATAAGGCCATCGTGGGCGATATCCTCCAAAAACTTTTTGCCAAAGGCGATATTTACAAAGCGGAGTACACGGGCCACTACAGCACGCGCGCCGAACGTTTTCTCCAGGAAAAGGACAAAGTGGACGGAATTTGGCCGGAAATAGAATTTGGGGAGGTCGCGGAGATCACGGAAACGAATTATTTTTTCAAATTAAATCCCCACAAGGGGTGGCTCATCGACTACATCGCAGCCCACGAAAATTTTATTTTCCCGAAATTCCGCGCCAAACAGGTCCTCGAATTTCTGAAGGAGGACATCAATGATCTCTGCATTTCCCGGCCCAAAAGCCGCCTTTCCTGGGGGATCGAGCTCCCTTTCGACCCGGATTATGTGACCTACGTTTGGTTTGATGCGCTGATCAATTACATTTCCGCCGTTGGGTACGGTGGGGAAAATTTTTCCGCATTTTGGCCGGTGGACTACCACGTCATCGGCAAGGACATCCTCGTTCCGGCGCACTCCATTTACTGGCCGATCATGCTCCGCGCCCTCGATTTACCGATGCCCCAAACATTTCTCGTCCACGGCTGGTGGCTATGTTCCGGCGAAAAAATGTCAAAAAGTGCCGGCAATGTGGTCGATCCCCTCGGCTACGCGAAGCAATTCGGGACGGACGCGTTTCGTTATTTTGTTATTCGCGAAATGAATGTTGGTCAGGACAGCGATTTTTCCCACGAACTTTTTTTATCGCGCTACAATAACGACCTGGGGAATGATTTCGGAAACCTCGTCAGCCGCACGATTAATATGCTCCAGCGCTATTGCGGCGGCGTGATCCCGGAAATCGCCGGCCCCGAAACTCCAGAAACGGAAATCGCCGACCTCTGGACCCAAACGCAGGAAAAAGTGCTCGAGGCCTACGACCAACTGCAATTCCACAGGGCTTTGGAAGATATTTTTACATTTATATGTGCGATTAACAAATTTTTAGAAATCCGCGCCCCTTGGAAGCTGGCGAAGTCCGGCGAGCCCAAAGACCAAGTACGCCTGCGCAATTCGTTGGCCGTTTGCGCCGAAGGCATCCGCTTAGCCGCGGCAATTTTAACGCCCATTTTACCCAATACTTCACAAAAAATTTCCGAAATTTTTCAACTCGACGCCACCCATTGGGGGGAATATTTGCGGTGGGGCGACCATTTCCTGGCCAACAAATCTTTGGCGGTGGAATCCCTCATTTTATTCCCAAGAATAGCTTGAATTCGAAAAAAAATCACTAGGGGTAATGCCATGGCGAAGATTCTTTCCCTCTCCGAAGACGCGTTTGAGTCCACGATCCGCGAAAATGCGGGTAAAATTATTGTCGATTTTTGGGCGCCGTGGTGTGGTCCGTGCCGATCGCTGGGGAAGGTCCTCGACGCCATAGCCGCCGAACGAGACGATATCAGCATTTACAAAATTAACGTCGACGAATGCTCTTTTTTAGCGGAACAGTACGACATTTCTTCGATCCCCGCGTTACTATTTTTTAACAAAGGTAGGATGATTGATTTGACGGTGGGGATGATGATGAAGCAGGATATCGTCGCAAAATTTCATTAACCCAACTCTTTTAAACTTGACTTGTGCGCATTTTTTCCATCCCATTGTAACATGTTCGATCAGGTTCGGAAGCGCTATCTCACGGGAATCGCTTGGTTTATCGCGAGTCTTGTGATATGCGAGACCAACGATGCCATTACGAAATTTTTGGGAAAGGGGTTGAGTCCTTTGCATGTGATATTTGGGCGATTTTTTTTCAGCACGCTTACGCTTTTCCCATTTATGCTGGGGCGCGCGGAAAATTTTCGCAGCCGATACTGGGGGGCGAATTGTTTACGGGGGCTGATTTTATTTGTGGGCATGTTTATTTGGTGTTACGGCCTTGACGCGTCCCAGCTGAGTATCGCCTGTCTGATTAATTTCACGACGCCCATGTTCACGCTCATTTTGGCGGCATTTATTTTGAAGGAAAAGATTGGGAGGCCCCGCATTATCGCGACTATTATTGGATTTTTGGGGGTAGCGGTTGTGCTCAATCCCCGCACGGCCTCATTCCCCATCGCCGCCGCCGCGTTATTTTTGATATCGGCCGTATTTTTCGCCGCACTCGACGTCCTCAATAAAATACTGGTCACCCGGGAAAATACGCTGACGAGTTTATTTTACACCGGTTTTTTCACAATGTTATTTTCCGCTGCAGCGGTAGTGATTGTCCATTGCAAGGGGCGAGAAGGGGCGCCACTTATATTTTGGGAATTCATTTCCGGGCTTCTGTCCGTCGAATTGGCCCACATTTTATTACTGATTTTACTGGGGATCGGCGCGAATTTACTGATGTTTTGCATTTTGAAATCCTTTTCGCACGTCGATATTTCGGCCACGGCGCCTTTTCGGTACATTGAATTAATTTTGGCCAGCGCGTTTGAATATTTATTTTTTGGTGAAAAAATTTCGATTAATGCCGTTTGGGGGGCGATTATTATTGTTCCGAGCGTCATTTATCTCGCGCGCTACGAGGCTAAGGCCAGGCTCCGGCACCGCCAAAAAGAACCCATTTCGTCGCTTCGCTGTTGCTAGTACAAGTGGATAATCCCGCCGCCTCACTCCTTCCACACGGTCTCCAAATATTTCCAAAAAGAGTCGTACTGCTCGAACATTTGCTCGTCGGTGATCGGCAATTTATTGCGGTAGACAAAGTCGGAAAGCGTGTGTTGGTGTAAAATGTAGGCGCAGAAAACGATGTCCCCACGCATCTCGAAGTACACGCGCAGGTCGCCGATGCGACAGCGGTAAATATCCGCACTGCCGCGGCGAAATTTTTTTACTTTTAGCAACTCCTTCCGCAGACATTCGTCGCAATAGTCGCTCAATTGGCCGATAAACTGGAGTTGAGCCATTTTGTCCATTTTGTTAAATTCCATTAAACTTTGGTCGCTAAACGTAATTTGGTGCATAACGCGGCTATGAGCGTATGGATTTTTCGGTTCTTGCAACGCTATAGCATTTTTTTTGATGGGAGCGATGCATGGTTTCAGCGCCACTATTTTATAAAAAAAAAGTAAACTTTCCTTAAACACAATCTAACTTATAACGCGGCTGTGGGCGTATGGGTTTTTCGGTTCTTGCAACGCTATAGCATTTTTTTTGATGGGAGTGATGCCCGGTTTTGTCGCAAATTCCTTTGCCGATATAGAAGGCGAATTTTTACAAATCGTTTCGCGATTCGACCCCCTCTCGCCGCTACCTTCTGCCATAATTTGTCCGTCGGCGGTTGAGATAAAATTTGTAAAATATTTTTTCGCAACGCAGCAAATATCCCTCGCCAACGCACATTTTTACACATCTCAAACATTAATGGCGGCGCTATGGGGGCAAATTTTCCCGGGAGAGCACATTATGGATGGCCGCGACATTAAATTACTGGTGCAAAACGGTGGATTTTTTGGCGATCACCGGGTACTCGCAAAAATTTTCCTGGAGGAATTTCCCGCCGAAATTGATGCATGTTTACAAAAAGTAATCAATTTTTTAACACAACAATGCGTAAATTTTCGTTGGAGCACACCTCGGCAAGCGCTACAAAAGATGGCGGCGGCGGCGCAACCGATCTTCGAGTCCTGTGTTTTACTGGGGTACTCCTCGCCAAACCCCTCTCCATCGGATTTTCTCGCATTTGTAAAAAAACTTTCTAAAAACGTAATATATTTTACTTTTAATCGGAACGACGGCGAACGCAACACCCTTAACGCACTGGAAATGACTTTCGGTCGTGCGCAAAATATTGAAAATATTAGTCAAAAAAGGGAAAATTTTAACACAAAATTTTCAATTGTAGGGGATTCGGTCGACGCCGCGCGATGCTGCAGTACCGCCCTCGCCGCCGCTGAAATAGCGGGAACAACGGCGATTATTTGTTCGGCGGACGCGCATGCCCAGCTGGTCGCCCACGAACTCGATGCCCTCCGCATTCCTTACCACAGCGGATTTTCGAGAAAAATTTTTGACGCCACCGATAGCGTCGTTTCCGCCTGGTACCAATTTCAACTGCATGGAAATTTTGAATGTTTTTTACATTTTTTAGACATTATTCGCGCCCAAAATCGGCTACCATTTTCTGGGGATGACTACAAATATTTGTCTTTTTTGTTTCACCGTTACCCCATCGATTCCGTCGAACGCCTGGCGCCCTGGATCGAGGATCCGCAAATCAACGCCATTCTTCTGCGCTATCCGCTCTTGCCCGGGCGGGCTACCGTGGATGAATTTGTCCAAAAAACGGCGCCCATTTTCCCGGAAATCCGCGAAAAAATATCCCATTTTCCCTCCGATTTTTGTGTACAAAAGGGTGCATTTTTGGAGTATGTTTTAGCCGTTCACAGAGCCGCGAAACCTCCCGCCAAAGAACCATTTTTCTGCCCCATTTTCATCGTGGACATGCCCACGGCGACCCGGCTCCACTTCGAACATATCATTGTATTTTGCGACAAAACGGCCCCCAACGATGCCGCTGCGCCCGATAATTTTGAAGATTTATTTCCACTTTTAAGTGCAAAAAATTTACATTTAATCGCAGAAAAAAACAATATCCCCATCTACTTCGCCCAACATTATAAAAATATTCACCGCCAAATTCTCGACGCCCCCGCGATCCAAATGCTGTCCCGATTTTTCGTTTTTCCGGCAGCGGATTACGATCCGGCGCCCTACGAAATTCTGAGTAAAATCAACGCCCAGCGGAGTAATAAACTCGAAAATTTTGGGCCATTTGAGTACGCCGCGGGGAGCCTGGACACGGAAAATTTATCCATTCCGATCACCGCCATCGAACGCGCTTTCACTGACCCCGAAGCCATTTGGTACCGCTATGTCGCCCAAAATGATCGCCCTCCATTGCGATTTGAAAAACAAAAATTTGACGGAATTTTTACCCACTCGCTCCTCCACTGGCCCAGCGAAATTCGTCCGACGCGGGAAGCATTCCGAGCCCACATCGCCCAAAAACAAAAGCACCGGCAACACATTTTGGAACAATTTTCCCCCGGTTTACTCCTCCGAGACACCCTAAATGGCGAAAATCCCTATATTTTAGCGGAAAAAATAGTGCAATGGGACGATTTTCCTTTTATGGCGAGCGAGTGCGATTTGCAATCGACTTTTCCCCTGGAAAACGGCATAACTATTCCGCTCCACGGGCGCGCCGACTGCATTTTGTCGCAATTCCCGCTTCGCCGCCGATTCCACAAAGATAATGCCGACAATCGCCTGCTCGTTATCGACCTTAAAACTGGCTCTGCGACGCAAAGTGACCTCCTAAAATTCGCCAAACCGTTCGCCGGCCTGCCCCCGTCGCTATCGGGCCTGCAACTCGTCCTTTACGGCCTCATTTTGGAAAATTTCGGCTACAAAAATATCCGGCTCCTCATCCTCAATGGCGACCCTTACGAACGGGCGGAACCCATCGCGCTCCGCAGTATTACACAGGGCGAGAATTTCCCATTCATCAAGAATTTCTTAAAAAATTTAATTGTCAAGGGTATTTTTGGCTATGGCGAAAGTAATTCATTCCAAGGGAGGCATTTTTCCTCGCCGGCCGCCGTCATCCCCCCCAACAACGCCGTCATCCGCGAAAAACGAAAAAAACTTTTCTGGACTTTTTAATTAAAATCAAATGCTAATGGGCAACGCAGCGCTATGGTAAAAGTTTTTTCGTGTGCCGTATTTTTCTTGACAATTTTATTTTTGGGGTGTTTTTTCCTTTGGCCCATTTGGGAGATTATCCGGGGCGGTTTTTTAAACGTCGACGGGAAATTTACGCTCGGATTTTTTAAAATTATTTTCGAAAACGACATTTACGTCGAGGGCATTTTACACGCGATTGCGTCGGGGATTTTTTCCACGTTACTGGCGCTGACCATCGCCCTCCCCCTGGCTTACTTTTCACACAAATATGAATTTCCTTTCAAAAAATTACTCACTGCGTGTGTTCTCCTGCCCATCATGTTACCGCCGTTTGTGGGGGCGATTGGCATTCAGCAAATTTTTGGTTCCTACGGCATGCTCAATTCCATTTTGCTCAAACTGGGCATCATTCAGCCGCCACACTTCGTCGACTGGCTCGGGCACTACAAATTTCCGGGGATGATTCTCATGAACGCGCTCAGTTTGTACCCCATTCTCTACCTGAATATCATTGCGTCTCTGGCGAGCATTGATCCGGCGATGGAGGAGGCGGCGGCGAATTTTGGGTGTACGGGGATCAGGCGTTTTTTTAAAATTACTTTACCACTGATTATGCCCGGTGTTTTTGCGGGGTCGACGCTCGTTTTCATTTGGGCGTTCACCGAATTGGGCGTCCCCCTCATTTTCAATTATAACGCGATCACTTCCGTCCAAATTTTTTTCGGGTTGAAGGACATTGGCAGCAATCCGTTTCCCTACGCGCTTGTTGCGATGATGCTATGTTTTTCGGTTTTATTTTACGCCATTGGGAAGGGATTTTTGGGGCGTCAAAATACGGCGACGGTATCCAAGGCAACCCACGCAGCCGTAGTACTAAAGCCGTCCTGGATTTTTCGGTGGGCGTTGAGCGGGACATTTGCCGCCATCACACTCGTAGCGCTTTTACCCCACTTGGCGGTCATTTTGAAATCCTGTTCTCTGGATTGGTATAATTCGATTATTCCCTGCGCTTGGACGTCAAAAAATTATGAAATTGCCCTGGGCCATCCGCTGACCATACCTTCCATCCAAAACAGCCTCGTTTACTCCAGTTGCGCCACACTGATTACACTTTTTTTAGGGATTGCGATTGCTTTTGTGACGGCTCGGACGCAATTTTTTGGGCGGGGGTTAATCGACACGCTTTCGATGTTACCGCTTGCGGTTCCCGGTTTAGTAACGGCGTTTGGCTATTTGGCGATGAGTCAGGCGGGTTGTCCGTTTGCGTTTCTCAATCCCATCGAAAATCCGACGGCGCTACTGATCATTGCCTACGCCATTCGTCGGCTTCCGGTGATGGTACGGGCGGCTATGGCTGGATTTCAGCAGACGAGTGTAGCCTACGAGGAGGCGGCTCAATGTTTTGGTTGTTCGCCGTTGAAGTCGGTATTTAGGATTACGATTCCGCTGATGAGTGCCAATCTCATTGCGGGCGGGCTACTGGTTTTTTCGCAGGCCATGATGGGGGTATCCGACTCGATGATATTGGCTCAGAAGCAGCAATTTTATCCCATTACGAAGGCCATTTACGAGCTTGTCCACATGCTTGGCGACGGGCCATTTTTAGCTTGTGCGCTGGGGGTATGGGCCATGTCTTTTCTTGCCATCACGATTATTGGCGCCACGACGATTATGGGCAAGCGCTTCGGCTCCATCTTTAGTATGTAAAAAAATAATTAGAAAACAAAACGTCTAATGGACTTCTCTAGCCCATAAATCAACTTAGCCCGCTAAATTATACCATCACTTTACCTCACGCGCAAAAAATGCTACCCGGTCCAAAACTCCCTCCTGAAAATATTCTAAACAAACGTAAATAACCGGCGTAATGTAAAGCGTCACCACCTGCGAAAAAATTAACCCCCCAACTACACATAGCCCCAACGGCATCCGCGATAAACCATCCGCTCCCCACCCCGCAGCAATCGGTACCATCCCCATCAATGCCGCTAAAGTCGTCATCATTATCGGCCGAAAACGTACCAGACTCGCTTCGTAAATCGCTTCCTCCGGCGACTTCCCCTCCTCCCGCCGCCGCATGATCGCAAAATCAATAATCATAATGCCGTTTTTCTTTACGATCCCTAGCAACATGAATAACCCTATGCACGCATAAAGCGATAGCTCCATCCCCTCAAAATGTAAAACGTCCTTGGCTATAAATAACGTCGTCAATCCCCCCAACATCGCCACACTTAGCGACGATAATACCGTTAGGGGATGAATGTAACTCTCGTAAAGGATGCCCAAAATCGTGTACATCACAAAAATCGCAACCAATAAAAGCAAAATAATCATGCGCATGGTCGCCGCAAACGTCGCCGCTTCCCCCTGAAACGCCCCAACTACCGATAGCGGCAATAACTCCTGCGCTTTGGATTGAATGAATTCCACCGCCTCGCCAATCGCAAATCCACTGCGTAAATTAAAATACAGCGTCACCGAATTCATGTTATTGATGTGGCAAACGGAAACGGGCCCCAAATGTTTTTTCGTCGTCGCTACGGATTGAAAAGGCGTCAAATCCCCGTTACCCGCGTGGACATACAGGCTGCTCAAATCGTCGACGGAACGCCGCGCCTCCTCCTTCGCCGTCACAATTACCTTGTGCTGATCGATATCACCCTTGATCAAATAGGCGTAATTTTCCGAAAAAGCATTCTTGATTTCCTCTTCCACGGCCGCTACACTAACCCCATAAAGCGCGGCCTGTTCGCGTAAAAATTCGATTTGTATTTCGGGGTTTTGTAAAAATAAATCGCTGGATACGCTCGCAAATCCGGGGTGACTCAGCATCGCCATTTGTAATTTTTGGGCGGGCTCGACCAGGTCCGCAAAATTATTGGAGGTCAGCGAAAAACAGTACTTCCCCTGATTCGTCTTCTGCGCCCCCGTATTAATTTGTAAATTGGGCATGGGTTGTAAAAATGTCATGGCGCCGGGGATCATATACAATTTTTTGGAGAGATCGCGCGCCACTTCCTGTATCGTCGTTTTCCCCCTGTCCGGCTTCAAAAATGCAACCACAAGCCCCTGATTACTCTGCAAAAGCCCGCTCAATCCCGACAGTAAAATCGCCTGGTGAATGTGCTCATCGCTCGCTAACGCCGCCCGTACCTGCTCCTGATAATCCTGCATCTGCTTCGGCGACGTCCCCTCCTTCCCAATGAATACTCCCATCATGATGCCGCTATCCCCTTCCGGTAAAAATGTTTTCGGTAATTTTACAAAACAAACGTAGGTGAGGAGCGTGCATAGGACCCAAATGAAAATGGCCGTCTTCCTCTTATTCAAAAACCAACGCAGCGTCCGTCCGTAAAAATTTAAAAATCGAGCCTCCACAAAATGCGCAAACCGTTCCAATGCTGTGCGATTCTCCTCTTTAATGGGCTTGAGTAACCGGGCACACATCATCGGCGTCACCGTAATGGATAGTACCCCCGACGCGAGAATGGCTACGACAATGGTAATGGAAAATTCCCGAAAAATGCGTCCCAATTGTCCCGGCATGAAAATCATCGGAATAAATACGGCCGCTAGCGATAGGGTCATCGATAAAATTGTAAACGTAATCTCCTTCCCACTCGCCACCGACGCTTGCAACGGCGTCTCCTTGAACTTCTCCATCCGACGTACCATATTTTCCAAAAAAACAATCGCGTCGTCCACTAAAAATCCAATGGCTAACGTCAGCGCCAATAGGGACAAATTATCGAGTGAATAACCCAAAAATCGCATGACTACAAACGTAATAAGCAGTGACAGCGGTAGCGCCACAACGGGTATCATCGTCTCGCGGAGGCGCCCAAGAAATAAAAAAATAACCGCCACAACCAATAAAAATGCGATCACCAACGTCTCCTTAACATCGTTAATCGAATCCACAATTTTATTGGCGCGATTGTACACGGCCGTCAGCGTCGCCGATGAAGGTAATTGGCGGTTGATCTCCGGGATTAATTGCTCAACGGCCTCCGAAATTTTGATGGCATTCGCCCCAGCCGCACGCGTCACCGCAAGCGCTACACTAGCCCGACCCGATGCCATGTCCCGACTCCAATAACACGTCTTGACATCGTTCGACTCTACCCCATCTATCGCCTCTCCCACATCCCTTAAATAAACCGGCGCCCCATTTTTGTAAGCAATAATCAGGTCCTGGTAACCCTTCGCCGTCTCCAATTGCCCCAAAGGCTTCAAAATAACCGCGTTTTTCTTCCCCTTTAAACTTCCTGCCGCCATCGAAACCGTCCCGGCTTGCACCGCCTTGATAATATCCGAAATCGTCAGGCCCCTGTTGTATAATTTGTCTCCATCGAGTTCAATGCGAATTGCCCGCTTAATGCCGTAAACCTGTACCTTCGAAACCCCTTCCAAAATACTAATCTTATTGCAAATTTCCCGGTCCGCTAAATCGTATAACTCCGCCTCCGATAGACAATCACTGCCCAAATTGAGGAAATAAATGGGGATACCGTTGGGGTCTGTTTTTTCGTAGACCGGCTGGGAAGGCATATCCCGTGGCAGCTGGCTCGAGGCGCGGGTGATCGCCGATTGCACGTCCGTCGCCGCCGAATCAATGCCCTTGTTGAGATTGAATTGTAAAGTAATACTCACCGCCCCTTGCATACTCGTCGACGATACCTGCTCAATCCCCGAAATCTGCATGAACTCCTTCTCCAACGGCGAAGCAATATTGGCCGCTACCATCTGAGGGTCCATCCCCGGATAAGCCGCACGTACGTTGATAATGGGGTAGTCGACGGTCGGCAAATCGCTCACCGGCAAATCCAAATAACTGAAAATACCCGCCAAAATAATGGAGAGGACCAGGAGCACGGTCATCACCGGCCGTTTAATAAAAATTTCACTAAAATTTTGCATAATCCGTCACCATTTTTATCAGTGCTGCTGCTGGGGATTGCCCCCGGGTACACCGCCGCCGCCGCCTTCCGGCAGGGGAATCACGTTGGAGCCCGGACCCAGTAATAAATTGCCGCGCAAAATAATCATATCCCCTTCGCTTACCCCACGCTCCATAACCGTAAAATCTTCGCCCTGGTACCCAACTTCCGGATAAATTTGCGCCGCCTTATGCTTCGTCGCCGAGGTTTCATCGGGCTTCACGGCAAATAAATAGGGCTTGCCCGCGTTGTTTATTTTAATGCTCTCCGAGGGGACAACGGTGACATCCTTCAGCACCTCGAGCTCGATGCGTACCCGTACCGCCGCTCCCGACCAAAAATTCCCTTCACTATTACTAAATTCGCCCCTCAAATGCATCAAACCACCGGCACCATCAATCCTATTGTCAAGAAATTTTAAAACGCCCCGCACACGAAGCTCCCCGCCGGCAATGGGGGTAATCTCCAAATTTAATCGCCGATTATTGGCCTCAAATCGCCGCTTTAGCCGGTAAAAATCGTTCTCCGCAACAAAAAAATCGACGCTCATCGGCGCCATCTGACCAATCGTAGCGAGCTTTCGCTTATCGTCGACAACGGCCCCACAATCGATCAAACGCTGCCCCACCATGCCCGCTAAAGGAGCCCGGATAAAACAATAATCCAAATCCACTTTCGCCCGCTCAATCGCCGCTTCCGCCCCGGTAATGCTGGCTTTGTCCTGCTCCACCCGCGCCAAATAAGTCTCGAATTCCTGCTTGGAAATGTAGTCCTTGTCGGCGAGCGATCGGGAACGCTCCAATTGGACTTGGTCGATGGCGAGTTGCGCACGATAACGGTCGCGATCCGCCTCCGCTGCCTTTAAAATGGCCTTATATTTGCGGTCGTCGATGCGGAATAGCGGCTGCCCTTGCTCGACAAAAGACCCCTCCTCGAAATCCACGGAAATAATTTTGCCGCTCACCTGCGATACCACCTCCACCTCGTTGTAAGCCCGACAGCGCCCCACGGAAGTTAAATGGATCGGGAAATCCCTTTTTACCGCCTTACTGACCACAACGGGAACGGGCGACTTTACCTTCGCCGGCTCCTCGACTTTCCGGCCACATCCTCCGCAAACAATGGCCCCTAAAATAAAAAAAAATTTTACCATTAATTTCCGCTCTAGCATAGCTGTCCTCCCCTACTGCTCCAAAATTTTCCCCGCACAATAGGCCAATTTTACCCGGCTCACAGACAGGTCATTTTTGGCGAAAATGAGTTGTTTTCTTGCGTTAGAAAGTGCGCTTTGGGACGTCGATAGGTCCGTAAACGAGCTCAGGCCGCTGGCATAGGCTTCCCGCGTGTAGCGAAATGCTTCCAAAGCGGAACGCTCCGCCTCCTTCGCCGAACCTAATTTCTGGACCGCCGATTTTAAAGCGTAAAAATATTCCCAAATTTCGCTCGCAATGTCAATGGCTTGGGCTTTCAATTGTTGGCCGGCTATCTTCATATCCTCGTGCGCCATGAGTTGCTCAGCCATTTTCAGGTGGCCATCGAAAATATCCCACTTCAATCCCACGTACGCTTCAAAATTATTATACATCCCCGGCACATGCTGGACCTTCTTTCGCGACGCCTTTACCCCCGCGACCACCTCCGGATAACGATCGTATTGCCTGGCATTTAAATTATGTTTTTTCGCCTCCAACGCTTCCCGCTTAGCCCGCATATCCTGGCGTAATTCCAGAGCCTCCCCAATCAAACGTTCCACGCCGCCCACGTCGGGAACCTCCTCCCCGTCATCGGCCATCACCCGTAACCGATCGCTGACGCGGATTCCCACCGTTTGGGCCAGGCGCGCGCGCGCAGACTCTACGGCCGACCGCGAATGCTCTAACTCAAATACCGCAGCACTATAAGCCGCCTGCGCCTTCAGCAGGTCCTGCCTACTAGCTAAGCCCGATTGGTAGCGATTTTCAGCCGCATTGAGCGCAATTTTCGCGTCCTCCAAATTTTGTTCACTGGCGCGGACGATCGCGATGGCCGCATTTAGGGCGAAATAAGCCAGATTGACCCCGTACGCCACCTGCTGCAAAGCGTGGTTGAATTGGAAATTAGCTGCCCTCAAAGCCCCTAACGCCGCCGCAGAACTTTCCCGATGCGCCCCGAATTTGAATAGGGAATAATTGATTTCGAGTTGGGGGTAGGCGACGCTGGCGATGGACGTCGCTAAATGTTTACCGTCGGGCCCTTTCCCGCCCAATTGCTCGCTTCGACCGGCATTTAAACTGGCGGTTACGTGGGGATAAAAAGCGCTATCGGCCTTCATTTTTTGGGCCAAAGCGGACGCAGCTTGGTGCCAGGCAACCCTCGTCGACGGATTGCGCTCGAACGCCAAATCGAGCAACTCATAGAGATCCAAATCGTGGTCAGATGTAAAAAAAATTTCCCTTTCGGAAGCCAACGGGGCAGCTGTTGGGGGGGTATTGTTCGCGGCCTCCCTGAAGTAAAACGCCCGCTGCTCATTTTTTACAACCTCCTCCTCAAAAGAACGGCAGCCTCCGACGCCCACCAATCCAACGGGTACAAATGAAAAAAATTTTCCCACTCGGGGGCACAACTCTCTTCTCGACTGCACGGCTTTAGGATATCGACGGCCGCTTTTATTGTCAAGTTATTTTTATTTTTATTTTTTAAAGGTCACTTATTTTGGGCGCGAGGAATAGCAGAGAAAATGCCGCCAGACACAGCGACGCGTCGGCGACGTTGAAGGCCGGCCAGTGATAAATTTGTAAATTAATATTAACAAAATCGATAACAAATCCCCGATAAAACCGATCCAGCGCGTTACTTAAAACCCCGCCCAACAGCAATCCAAAGGTGACGGGGCGCTCGTAAACCCCGAAAAAATGCCGCTTCCAAAGGAGAATGCCCACAAAAATAATACCCAAAATGGCGAGCCATGGCGCGCGATCGGGCAACAAACTCCACGCGCAACCGGTGTTATGGGCGAGCGAAAAACTTAGCCACCCCCCACAATTAATACTCCCCTGCGGCAAATAAATTTCGGCTAAAAATTTCGTCCCCTGATCGCATAAAATAGTCCCGAAAACGAAGCTCCCTAGAATAAATTTACTCCTCCGTTTGTTCATCGTAAGCCCCGCCGAAAACATCCTCCGTCTCGTCCGCGAAGAGCGCATTCGTCTGTTTTTCCCTTCTCAGCGCCATTTTTCGTTCGAATTCCTGCTGCCCTCTCACGGAATAACGCGCGAATGGGACGGCTTCCAGGCGTTCGGCGGCAATTTCCTCGCCGGTAATTTCACAAATTCCATAGGTTCCGTTGACAATTCGGTCGATGGCGTCCTGCACCTCCTTTTTTTTATCGGCCTCCTTTCGCAGCAAACTCCAAGCGAACTCGATTTCCGGCGGTACCGCGCCCACCTTATTATCCAAAACTTCCCTCAGTTGCAAAAGTTTATTATAATATTTTTCATATTTTGCATCGACTACACCTTCCTTTACTTTGGGCGGCGAAATTTTATTGATTGGGCTAAAACCTAGGATATCGGCGACTCCTGCGGCTGAGATAACCGTATTTTTATTTTCGATTAAAACTTTTTCGATTAGCTTTTGCTTATTTTGAATTTTGATGCGATTTTCCTGTTCCCGCTGCTCATTTTCGCGATTGAGGAGGACACGCCTGAGGTCCTCCATCGAAAAGTAAATACCATCCGCGTCGGATGACGGATTGGCCTGCCTCCTGCGATTTTTTAAGGCCCTTAGCAGCGCCTGCATGTCACTTTTTACATTTTCAACCTTGTTCATGTCCTAATTTTTCGAAAAATTTCCCTCCAATGCGCGCCGACAGCGCTCCGAAATGCCTTTAAATTCCCCATAGTCGACGAGTTTCGGGACGCGCCGCCAACTGCGCTGACAACGCTCCCACCCGCATAGCGCCGCTTCAACACACGTCTCCCCCTGCGCTTCCATGAGGACAACCTGCGAAATAATGAAAAATTCCGGTAAATCCTTTTCATGTTTTTCCAAAATTTTAAACATATCATCGCTGCCTTTGATGATAATTTTCGCGTCGAGTGACTGCCCAATGACTTTATTTTGGCGCAAAATTTCTAATTTTTCGTGAATTTTTTCGCGGAATTGTATAATCGCCTCCACTTCCGCCTCCTCGGGGAAATCTTCCACCTCCGATACGTCAGGCCAATCCATCAAATGCACGGACGCTGCCCCACGACCGCCCGGGAAATAATCCATCGCCTCGTCCGCCGTAAACGTCAAAATGGGGGCCAACAGACGTGTGAGCGCCCCGAAAATGATCGCCATGGCCGTCTGCGAAGAACGCCGCTCCTTCCAATCCGGCGCGTAAGTATAGAGGCGGTCCTTCAAAATATCGTGGTAAGTCGCCGATAGTTCCACGGAACAAAAGTGGTTCAGCAGCTGGTACACGCGGTGAAAATCGTAGGCCTCGTACGCCTCCGTGCACCGGTGAATCAATTTTCTAAGTTTTTGTAAAATCCAGCGGTCGATGGACGTCATTTCCCCCTGCGGAATCGCATTTTTCGTTATGTCAAAATCATGTAAATTGCCGAGTTGGAAGCGCAACGTATTGCGGATCGTCCGGTAAGTCCCCGCCACA
>JAIROS010000018.1 GCA_031257405.1 Puniceicoccales bacterium
CCCTGAAGCCCATTTTGAGGACCATTTACGACGCTCCGATTACCCACGAAACGCTTATCCAGCTTTATTTTTGGATGGCGAAGTACTACATTTGCGATCTTTTTTCCGTGATCGACGCCGCGATTCCCCAGGTGATCCGTAAAAATATCCCCCTTAAATTGGTGACCTATTTCCGCCTGGCATCGCCCTTAGCAGTCGCCATCGACCCCAAAAAATTGCCGAAACAGTACGAAGCTTTGGAGTTTTTGAAAAGCAATCCGTTCCTTCCGAAGGGCGAGTTTTTAAAAAAATTTTCACGCAATATCGCGGACGTTTTTTTACGTAAAAATATTGTTTACGAAGTATTTCAGCGGGAGGAGCGCGTCGCTTACGCGAATCCCGACCTCATTAATCCGGAATTCCACAGCGTTCGATTGACCGGCGAGCAATTGCGGGTAGTGGAGTCCGTTGGGGAGAGTTTGCGCCAAAAAATATTTAGCGTTCATTTGCTACACGGCGTGACGGGTTCGGGGAAAACGGAAGTTTACATCGAATTGATTCGGCGGGTCCTCGCCGAGGGGGGTTCCGTACTTTACCTGCTCCCCGAATTGGCTTTAACGGCGCAGGTCGTGGAAAAAATTCGTTCGCGGTTAGAGGGTTTTCGGGTATGGGTTTGGCACAGTGGGTTATCCGACGGCGAGCGCAGGGATACTTGGCTTGCGGCGCTGAATAATGGGTCGATGGTGGTCGTTGGGGCGCGTTCGGCGGTATTTTTACCGCTCAATCACTTGCGATTGGTGATCGTCGACGAGGAGCATGAATCCGCTTATAAACAGGGCGAAAATCCCCGTTACCACGGCCGCGATGTGGCCATCTATCGCGCCAAATTACACCACGCAACCTGCCTACTGGGTTCCGCGACGCCGTCCATGGAATCATTTTTTAACACAAAATTCAAACATTATAAACTCGAAACCTTGCCCCAACGCATCGACCAGAGGCCATTACCGCTGGTCCACGTCGTCGACATGCGCTACGAGCCGTCGGGGGGCAACGCGGTGCTTTCGCGGCTACTTTTGAGGAAAATGGAGGAGCGTTTGGGGAGAAGGGAGCAGGTGATTTTATTTTTGAATCGCCGCGGCTATGCGACGACCGTACTTTGTCGGGGCTGTGATTTTATCGCGCTTTGTCCCCACTGCAGCCTCCCTTTGACGTTCCATAAAACCATTTCGCGCCTGATTTGCCATTTTTGCGCCCACCGGGAAGAACCGCGCAGGCGATGTCCCAAGTGTGGTTCGTCGGAAATTTTTTACAATGGCGTGGGGATACAGAGGGTGGAGCAGATGGTGCAGAAGATTTTCCCCGATGCGCCGATCGCGCGGATCGACTCCGATGTGATGGGGAAAAAACATGAATTTATTCGCATTTTAAATAATTTTCGCCGCGGGGAATTGGCGATACTTGTGGGGACGCAGATGATTGCGAAGGGATTAGATTTCCCCAATGTGACTTTAGTGGGCCTGATCAATGCCGACGGGTCGCTGAATCAGCAGGATTTTCGAGCCAATGAGAAGACATTCCAGTTACTCGTGCAAGTTGCTGGGCGATCGGGGCGCGGGGAAGCCGGTGGGGAAGTCGTGTTGCAGACCCATATCCCCGGAAATGAAACCATTTTTTTAGCCAAAAATAACAATTTTGAGGAATTTATTGCCAAGGAATTTGAGTTACGGAAGTGTTTAGGGTATCCGCCGTTTCGCCACATCATCAATTGCAATATTTCTGGGGGCGACGCTGGGGTAGCGGAGGAATTTGCTCGGGAGGCGTTTGGGAAGCCGTTGAAGTTATTATTTTCCGGGGATGTTGCGGGCGTTGAAATCCGCGGTCCCATTATTGCTCCCGTCGAAAAAATTCAGGATCGGTTTCGCTATAGCGTCCTTATTTTTACGCCGAGTGTGAGTAAAATTTGCGAAAAAATTTACAATTTCCGCCAAAAAATCCCCATACCCGCCGGCGTTACTCTATCCATTGACGTCGATGCCTTCGATTTTTTGTGAAAATTTTTTTTAAAAAAAATTGACATCATTTACATTTTCGCAATAATATGGGTTGTTATGAATAAGCAATCAATAATCGTGTTGGTTTCCTGTTTTTCGATGGGAAAGGTATTTTTTGAGATCCCAGCTCAAGCAAGTTTGCTTGGAAAAGCCAAAAATGCGTTTACTTCTAACGTTACGAAAGTAAAAAATCAAATGAAAAATGCCGTGGATGAATTCAAAAAAGGTCTAGAAAACGTTGCCGCTGTAAAAGATGATCTTCTCTCTGACATTTCTCGCTCAGAAGATAAAGATATAATACGAGTGAAGTTTACAGTGTTGAAGGAAAAAGTGAAGAATTTACGTGAAATTATGATCAATAATATGTATAAATCGCAATTAGTTTACAATGAGACTTACAAAGAATTGGCTATGAAGGAAAAAACACTCAGGGAATATTCTAATCCCAATGCATTTTGGCTAAAGGACGGCGGTTTGGAAGGCCTTAGTTTTCGTGGAAAGTCGGAAAAAATTAAAGGTATAGAAAGCCAAAAAGCAGCTTATAAAGCTATAATAGATGAAAATATGTCGAGAGGTGACAAAATTAAGCAGATGGCAAAATGGAATGCAAGTTTACCTTTTTCAGTTTGCTGTAGGCTAATTGAAAAAGATTGTGAAGAACTTTCTTCGCTACAGGATGCGGTTTCCGGAGCTTTAGCAGATTTAAAATCATCACTTGATGACACGCGTGTTTTTAGCGGTGACGAGGCGATTAACGAGATTCACAAAAAATATAGAGCCTTAGAAGTTTCGTGTGCTTTACTTTCACAGAAAGAGTTTTTTGATGATATTCTAGGTGTTCGCGAATGGCGTAATTAAGATAGGCTGTGAATTAGAAAATTTTTTTTAAATTTCTTATCATTTTTGGTAAGGAATTTTTATTTATTTCGCCCAATGTTCGATATGGCTTTCGGAATGCCAAAATTTTTTTGTGAATTTTATAAAAAAAATTACTTAAATTTTTCCAGTAAACATGTGGCAAAACAGGCGATGGCCTTGCGTTTACCGGTGGCGCCGAGGCCCTCGCTGGTCGTCGCTTTAATGCCTATCCGATCCCCAGCTACCCCCAAAATTCCTCCCAATGCACAGCGCATGCCCACCAAATGGGACGCCAAATGAGGTTCCTGGGCGATGATGGTGCTGTCGACGTTGATAACGCGGAAGAAACGCGATAAAATTTCCCGTTCATAAATCGTCCGCAGCATTTGTGTCGAGTCGATGCCCGCCGTTTTAGGGTCTGTATCGGGGAAAAATTGTCCGATGTCGGGTAAGGCGAGCGCCCCGAGTAGCGCATCCGTAATCGCGTGGCACAGGCAATCCGCGTCGGAATGCCCCACTAAACCTTTTTTGAACGGAATTTCAACGCCGCCCAGTATGAGTTTGCGGCCGGGTTCGAGGCGGTGAATGTCGTAGCCGTTGCCGATTCTCAGTTCCATTTTGCCATAATTTTTTGCATCGCCCTGAGTTTTTCCGGCCAAGGGGCTTCGATGGTCACTCCGCTGCCCTCCAGCGAAAAATGAAGTTTTGCCAGGTGAATGCAAATCGAATTGTAAAAAATTTGGGGCGGACCTTTGCGATTTTGTTTTACATTTTTTTTAAAATCCGCCAGGGATGGCACGGCGATTTGGGCGTAGATATTTTCTCCAAAAATGGGGATACCTACTTCGTGGGCGTGCAAGCGGATTTGGTGGCGGCGGAGCAAAGTCGTTTCCGCGGACCACAGGGTATGTGATTTTGAGGCCTCGATTTTTTTAAATTTTGTAAAAGTTTTTTTACCCGTCCGGCGCGAGACAACCATGCGATTTTCCTGGCGGTGTGGTGCTAGGGGGAGGTCGCAAGCGATTTCGTCGGCCAAAAACGCGACCGTCTTTGCGATGAGCATAAACCGAAAGGCCATCTGATCGGAACCAAAAGCGTTGCGCAACGCGGCGGTTATCGTTTTATTTTCCCCAAATAGGGCGATGCCGCTCAATTCTGGATCGAGGGGATAGATGGGGCTCGCGCTGGGAAAAGAAATCTCCCCGTTCGCCGGCTTGCTGACAGCGATGTAGCCGTTTTCTTGCCTGAGTATTTCCACTATTTTTTCGTCGACCATGCGAGCTTCCGAAACCCACTATAGCGCCAATCGGAGGACTACAACGCCAATTTTGGGATAAAAAAATTTGCTAAGGAGCGAAAATTTTGCAATTCTGGATCGAGGGGATAAACGGGGCTCGCGCCGGGAATGGAAAGCTCCCCGTCCGCCGGCTTGCTGACAGCGATATAACCGTTTTCTTGCCTGAGTATTTCCACTATTTTTTCGCCAACCATGCGAGCTTCCGAAACCCACTATAGCGCCAATCGGAGGACTACAACGCCAATTTTGGGATAAAAAAATTTGCTAAGGAGCGAAAATTTTGCAAATTCTTCCGCAGGTGGGAAAAGTAAAGCAAAAGTCAGGGTTCACACTCATGGAGCTCGTCACCGCCATCGCCCTGCTATCCGTATTTTTGGTGTTTTTGTTGAAGTTGAATTTTTCGGCGCAAAGTGCTCACCAAGCGGTCAGTTCGGCGATAAAAATTTTGGCTTCGAGTCTGGATAGCGCGCGTTTACGGGCCATTGGCGATAACAATTTTACCTGCCTCGCCATCGATACCGCTTCGACCTACAAATTCCGCCGGATCGCCCTTTATCGGAGGGAAAGGGATGATTCTTGGGCCGCAGAACAAGTCGTCATGCTCCCCGAACGGACTTTTATTATACCCATCGGCGAATTGTCGCGCTACTTGGGTGGTCGGGATCTGTCCCCCTACGCCTACGCGGAAGAGCCCTTGCGCATCAATGGGGAGGCGGTCGATTGCTACAGTTTTATTTTTGATCGGCAGGGGATTTTGTGCAATGGGGAGCGGAATAATGCGATCATCGCCATTGGCTACGGGGCGAGTCGGGACGGGAGTGTGCAGATGGATAGCGATTCTCCTTTGATGGGGGTACTCGTTGTACCGGCGGGGCAGCAGGTGATTTTGGAGTCCAGAGCGGCGATAACGGAGGCGATATGAAGCGAGGGTTTTCGTTATTGGAAGTGGTATTGGCGATTGGAATTTTGGGCGTGTCACTGCCCGTATTGCTGACTTACATGGCGGAGAACGCAGGCGAGAAATTTTCAATCCAAAAAGCAATAAAAAAGGCGGTATGAAGCGAGGATTTTCGTTATTGGAGGTGGTGTTAGCGGTCGGAATTTTGGGCGTGTCGCTGCCCGTATTGCTGACTTACATGGCGGAAAGCGCAGGCGAGAAATTTTCAGTCCAAAAAGCAATAAAGGAGGCGGTATGAAGCGAGGATTTTCGTTATTAGAAGTGGTGTTAGCGATTGGAATTTTAGGCGTGTCACTGCCCGTGTTGCTGACTTACATGGCGGAAAGCGCAGGCGATACAGAGAAGCGGGTCTGGGAAATACTTGCAGCCAACGCGGAAAAAAATGTGCAAAATGTGTTAAATATGACCCCCAAAGCGCCGGTCCTGGACGCAGACCATCGGGCTTATTGCGGCTATAAAAACGGAACTTTTTCCATAACCGACCAGCCGGACGATTTCGACGGGCCAGTATTTGTATTGCGGCGCGAAGCGGTGGAAATGGCGGCTAACGGGTGTGTGGAACGGACAATTTACGCGCTCTATCCCTGGGATAAAAAGAAAAAAATTCCCCTGCTCAACCGCGCCCACGGAGAAGTCGTCCAATCCGTTGTGCTGGCGAATTTAGGGGCGTTAGCGTAAATCGAGGAGGTCGTTTTGGGGCCACATTACGGTTACGGGCGGAGGTCAGGCCAAATGTAAAGCGTCCTGAGTTTGCGCAAAAGTATCAATTTCTGCCTGCGGGAATATTTAAAAATAATTTGAACGGAGCCGCCGCCAATTCCTACGGTGCCATGGCCGCCTCGATTCTGATGTCCCTCGGCCCACACACAAAGCGTCCGAGTCTGCGCAAAAATGTCAATTTCTGCCGGGAATATTTAAAAATAATTTGAACAAAACCGCCGCCAATTCCTACGGTGCCATGGCCGCCCCGATTCTGATGTCCCTCAGCCCACGTAAAGCGTCCTAACATCTGCACAAAAGTGTCAATTGGCGAATTTAGGATCGTTGGCATGGATCGAGGGGGTCGTTTTGGGGCGCATTGCGGCCATGGACGGAGGTCAGGCCAAACGTAAAGCGTCCTGAGTCTGCGCAAAAATGTCAATTTCTGCCTGCGGGAATATTTAAAAATAATTTAAACGGAGCCGCCGCCAATTCCTACGGTGCCATGGCCGCCTCGATTCTGATGTCCCTCGGGCCCACCCAAATCTCCCCAGCGCCTGCTTGTCCGGAAAATAATGGCGGATTTTTTTGAAAAAAAATAAAAAATAGGGTAAAGGTAGCGATATGGGGTTGCAAATTTTTCCATTTCATTTTTTTGGGTAAACGGAATGTGGGGGTCATTTTGGTTAGCGATTTTAGGTTTTGTGCTCTTGATTTACGGAGGGGATCGGGTTTGCGTTGGAGCGAGCGCGTTAGCGGTGCGGCTGGGGGTGAATCAGTTTATTATTGGCATGACTGTCGTCGCCATTTCCACTTCCGCCCCCGAGTTAATCACCTCCCTACTCGCCATGGCGAATGGTCATCCCGAAATTATTGCGGGGAATGTTATTGGCAGTAATTTGGTCAACATTGGTTTAGCTGGGGGATTTGTGGCGCTTGTGAAGCCTTTCATGATTACGGCTCGCACGATTCCCAGTGAAGCGTCTTTTCTTTTTTTTGTTACGTGTCTTTTTGGTATTTTTTCTATATTTTCTCCGTTTGGTGGGGGGATGGGCATGGTATTGGTTATTCTCAATGTTTTATATCTTTACTTTATTTGTAAAAATGGCTGGTCAGTGAAGGGGGCTAAGGGCGGGGCGTCTGGGATTTCGGTGGAGATTGACATTTGGCGGGCGCTATGGATTTTTGCATTTGGGCTCGTACTTTTATTCATTGGTGCGCAGCTTGTGATTGATAGTAGTGTTAAGATTGCGCATGGGCTTGGGTGGTCGGACGCGCTGATTGGGTTTACGCTTATTGCGATTGGGACGAGTTTTCCGGAGATTGCGGTATCGTTGGTAGCGGCGGTGCGGGGGTATGGGGCGATTTGTGCGGGGAACATTATTGGTTCCAACATATTCAACACGCTAATGATTGTGGGATGTTGTGCGGTATTGGGATCGGTACCGGTGGAAGTGGGGTTATATCGGATTGGGGTGCCGTCCCTTATATTTTTGACGGCATTGATATGGCGTTTTTTCACGACGAAGCGGGAGATTGGGCGATTAGAGGGGGCGGTACTTTTTTTTATATTTTTAGGTATATTTACATATTTTGTGCGCCGCCAGCTTCCGGTTGCTAGTTTTTGTCACCAGCTTCCGGTCGTGTGAAAATTTTTTTAAAAATGGATTTTCCGCAGTGGAATAGCCCATTATGTATAGATGGATTTTATGATTTGTGTGGCCACCTCCAAGTTGCGTGAAATTTTTTAAAAAAATGAATTTTCCGCAGTGGGACTCATTATATATTAATAAATAATTTACAATTAAGGGTTGCGGGTGGTTTGTGTCCCCACTGGACCTTTGCTGCGTATTTCAAAGGAACACTCATGGTAAACGCGCAGTAGCAAAGTCAATCGCTCGATCAGATAGTCGATGATAGCCATTATTTCGCGGCAATAATCGTCGATCAGTTTTAATTCCCGCTTCATTTTCTTTAAATCCGGATTATCTTCTTTAGCGGCCAGTAGACGTACCCGATCTAAAATGGTTCCCACGGTATTCCGTAAATTTTGAATAGCTGCTTGCAATTTTTTTAAATTTTTTATGCAATTGTCATAGGCGGAATCTCCACCAATTTCGGGGCTCCGCAGCTCGTCGAAACAATCCTTATGATAGGCGAGCATGAGTTCGATTTCTTTGGATAAAATCGTTAAATCACTTATATTTGCTGCCTTTATTTCATCGAATAGATCTTTAATCCAATCGATTTTGTCCTTTATTTTTTCTAATTCCGGTTTTGCGGAGGCTGAGAATTTGGCGGAAACGCTGGCAGCACCTTCACTTTTTACTGAATTTTTGATATACGGTTCTGTCCATTGGCCTAAGGGAAGGTGGGGGGGAGAAGCGGGAATTTGCTTTGTCTGTGGCGCGGGTACGGGCGGTAATTCCGGCTTCGTCGTAGCGGGAGTCTTGCCCGGCAAGGGATCCGGTTTTTCTGGTAATTTCCCCGACAAACCAAGGGTATTCAGTGTCAAATCCTGTTTTTGCGCTGAACTATCCGATGGGAAGCCTGGTTTTTCCGGAAATTTTCCCGGCGAATTAAGGGCGGAAAAATCCTCTTTTTGAAGAACATCTTCCGCCGGTTGCCTCAAACCATGTAAATTTATCCCCATTAAACAAGGAATCCAATAAAGTGTTTTGTGATATTTACGCCACATAGTGCCCCGAATTATAGTAAAGTTTTACGCATTGAAAAGTTTTTTATGAATTTTTTTAAAAAAATTATCGCAACCCCCTCGAATTCGTCGTTGACCTGGGTCGTGGCAAATTTGTATAATCGGCCCATGGCGAGAAATTTTGTCCATCTGCACGTGCACACCGATTACAGCTTACTCGACGGAGCTTGCCGCATGGATCGCCTTTTTGCGCGCGTAAAAGAACTCGCCATGACCGCCGTCGCCATGACCGATCACGGCAATTTATTTGGCGTTCCCGACTTCCTCAAGTACGCAAAAACATTCGGCATTAAACCGATTATTGGCTGCGAATTGTACACGACTTTCGACCGGGATTATGCGCTGAAGGAGAAATTCCCCCTCTACCACATGGGACTTCTGGTCATGGACGAAAGGGGCTATAAAAATTTGTCAAAACTCGTTTCCATCTCCCACAGACAGGGATTTTACTACCGTCCGCGCGTGAATTGGCAGACGATTGCGGATCATGCGGAGGGGCTCATTTGTTTGACGGGCTGTTACCAGGGCTACCTCGCGGCCATGGCACTCCAAAATGACCTCAAATCCGCCCAAAATGGCCTCGATTGGCTCCTGGAGATCTTTGGCAAGGATCGCCTTTTCATCGAAGTTCAGGACCACGGCATGCCCGAGTCGCGGGAAATCGTCCTGCCGGCGCTCTTCAAATTGGCCGAAAAAAATAACCTCCAAACCGTCGCCACAAACGATTCCCACTACGTTTTCCAGGAGGATTGGGAGGCCCATGACCAGCTGCTGTGCATCCAAACCGCCGCTAAAGTGACCGACGCAAACCGTTTCCGGATAAGCACGCACCAACTCTACGTCAAATCCCGGGAGGAAATGGAACTGATATTCGGCGATCACCCCGAATGCCTCGATAATACCCAACGCATCGCCGATATGTGCGATTTTACCCTGCGCTACGGCGAGAATTATTTCCCCGTTTTTCGTCGGTCACGTTCGGCGGCGCAGACCGGAGCGTTGCTCCAGACCCCACCGGAGAATAAATCCTCTGGGACGGTGTTCCCGCCCGGCGCTTCGGTCCAGACGGAAGAAAATAAAAACCGGGCGGAAGAAAATAAAAAAATTGAAAAAATTTTAACCCCTCGCAGGAGCCCAGAATGCGAAGTCCCCGCCGAAGAATCCAACTTTACTTACCTCAAAAATCTGTGCGTTGCCGGTCTAAAGGCGCGCTATGGCGTCGATTATGGTGGGTCTGGGGATCGCGCGAACTCGCCGGAAAATGCGCTCTGTGACCGCCTGGATTACGAGTTGTCGATTTTGGAAAAAACGGGTTTTGTGGACTATTTTTTAATCGTTTGGGATTTCATCGATTGGGCGAAGGCGCAGGGTGTACCGGTTGGGCCGGGCAGGGGGTCCGGTGCGGGTTCGATCGTCGCCTATTTACTGCGGATTACGGACGTCGATCCCATAAAATTCGGACTACTTTTCGAGCGCTTCCTTAACCCAGAACGCGTCTCGCCCCCCGATTTCGATATCGATTTTTGCATGCGCCGCCGCGGCGAAGTCATCGAGTACGTCCGCCGGAAGTACGGCAGCGACCACGTCGCTAATATTGTTACTTTTGGCACATTTGGCGCGAAAATGGTCATCCGCGACCTCTGCCGCGTCAACGATATCCCCTACGCCGAGGCCAATCGCATCGCCAAAATGGTCCCCGACGAACTCAATATTTCCATCGACGCTGCCATCGAAAAATCAAAGGAATTGCAGCAGGAAATCCATCTCAATCCCCGGATCGGGAAAATTTTGGACGACGGGAAAATCATCGAGGGGACCGTCCGCAATACCGGTACCCACGCCGCCGGCATTATTATTACGGAGGATATCGTCGAAAATATGCTACCCATCACGCTCCAAGAGGGGGCGCTCACCACCCAGTATGCTAAGGAGGCGGTCGAGGAGTTAGGTTTGCTAAAGATGGATTTTTTGGGCCTCAAGACCCTGACCGTTATCGCCGATAGCGAAATTTTTATCCGAAAATATAGCCCGGAATTTTCCATCGCCGATATCCCCTACGACGACGAAAAAACTTACAAATTATTGAATAGTGGCGAGACGATTGGGGTTTTTCAGCTGGGTGAGTCGGCGGGGATGCGTGCGCTTTGCAAGCGATTTGAGATAGGGAGTGTGGAGGAGATTAGCGACATCAGCGCGCTTTATCGGCCGGGGCCCATGGAGTGGATCAACGACTACATCGCCGGTAAAAAAGATCCCCAAAAAATCAAGTACCCGCACCCTCTGTTGGAAAATGTATGCCGCGCGACCTATGGGATTTTAATTTACCAGGAGCAGGTGATGGAGGCGGCTCGGATTATCGCGGGCTATACGTTAGCTGGCGCCGATATTTTACGCCGTGCAATGGGGAAAAAAAAGGTGGAAGTGATGAATGCGCAGCGCAGTATTTTCATTGAGGGCGCGCGGCAATCCCACGATATTCCCCGGGAAAAGGCGGAGGAAATTTTTTCCATACTCGAAAAATTCGCCGGCTACGGCTTTAATAAATCCCACTCCGTTGCCTACGCGGTTATTGCCTACCAGACGGCTTATCTCAAGGCCAATTATCCCGTAGAATTCATGGCGGCGATGCTATCGGCGGAGCTGGGCAATGCGGAGAAGGTGGCCTATTACATTTCGGAGTGTGCGCGCATGAAAATCCCTTTATTGGGGCCGGATATTAACCAATCGCTTGACAATTTTACACCCGATCATCGGCAGCGGTGCATTCGCTTTGGACTGGGTGCGATAAAGGGGGTAGGGGATGTGGCGGCGGAGAACATCATGAAGGAGCGGGAAAGGGGCGGTGATTTTAAGCATTTTTCCGATTTCATGGGCCGGGTTGATTTACGGATTGTTAACAAACGTGTGGCGGAATGTTTAATTTTTAGCGGAGCTTTTGACAAATTTTCCATCAATCGTTTACATTTGGCGCGTTCTTTGGAGCGGGTGATATCGGAAGCGTCTTCGTTGCAGAGGGATCGTGATGCGGGGCAATTTCAGTTATTTGACCTATTTTCGGCCGAAACGGAAGCCCCCTCGCTCCCCAATAATATTGATCAAACGGGCCCAACTTTATCGAAAACGGAGCAATTGAATTATGAAAAATCGCTGCTAGGTTTTTACGTGACGGGCCATCCGCTGGACGATTACGGCGGTGTGCTCGACCGGATTAATTCGGCGCCTTCGGTGGAAGCGATTGGAGGGGAATTTTGTTTATGTGGGGTAGTAGCGCTTGTTGAGAAGCGGATTACGAAGAAGGACAATCGCCTTTGGGCGAGTTTTCAACTGGAAATGTTGGCGGAAAAACTCATGCTCAATTGTTTCCCCGGGGTATTCGAAAAATACGGTCATTTACTGGTGGACGGGAATATTATTGTGGTGAGTGGGCATCGTAAAAAGGCGGAGAACGATGACCGATTCATTGTCCAGGAGATTGCCCATATTGAAAATTTTCTTACGAAAGCGGCTAAAGGGATTCAGTGGATTGTCGACCCCGATGATCCGGCGATTTTAGATAGAATCTGGGACTATATTTGCCATAATTCGGGTGCCACGAAAAATGCTCTCATTTTCAATTTTGCCGATGGGAATCGACTCCGGCGCGATGTTCCCGAACAATTCAATTGCCACTTTAATTACGAAAAAATTAGGAGCCTAGCCGTCCCATTTCGCATAAAAACGTAAAATAATTATTGATTTTCCCCAAAAAAACGTTAGCATGTCCCGCTGTGGTGGGGAATTTTTTGAGAATAACATTCTCAATGGCGATTTTATCGATTGCCGAAGGGGCATTATTATTTGCGGAAAAGGCTGGGGCGGAAAGCCCCCAAACGCCACTATCGGCGGCGGAAAAGGCGTTAAAATCGCCGGTGCTTTCGGTCGGAAATTCAAAAAAAAGTAAAAATAAAACCATAAAAATCCTCATGCTGCTGTGGCGCGGCGAAACGGATGCAGAACGGGGATTTTTGGAGAAACTTCGGGAACTCGGCTACGCAGTGAAGGAAACCGTCGTCGATGGAAAATGCAATTTAAAGGCCCTTAAACAAACGCTTTACACCGAGCTCAATCCTCAGGATTACGATTATATTTACACATTTGGCACATTAGTTTCATTAGTTGCGGTGGAATGGGCGCATGGGGGTACGCCGTCGGCTGCTCCGCCGATCATTTTCAATGCCGTTTCCGATCCCTTCCGGGCGGGCCTCGCTAACCCCAGTGGAGTGTGCGATGGGCATAATTTATCCGGTGTCGCCACATCAGTTCCCGCAGAAAAGCAGTTGGAAAACGCCCAGACTTTCCTGAAAATGAAGCGTTTATTTGTCCTCGTTTGCAGTAGGGAGCAGAATTGTCTTAGCACTTTTGAAGCCATTAAAGCGTTTGCGAAGAAAAAAGAGATCCCGCTATCGCGGATTGACGTGACGAGTGAGGAAGAACTTAGGGATCAGTTGGAGCGATTGGATAAGGAGCGATCGTTGGGGGAGAGTGTGCTTTACGTGCCGTCCAGTTCATTTTTTACTGAATATAAACAAATCATTTTTGAGCTTGCCCTTTCGCTGGAGATACCGACTATTGTGGAGCAGCGGGATATGGTTGAAGCTGGGGGGCTTATGGGGGTTACCATTGACTATAGATCTGCGGGTCAGCGGGCGGCTGAAATTATCGATATGAATCGTAAATTTGGGGTATCGGTGGCGGCGATCCCGGTGCAATATCCGGAGAGTTCGTGTCAAATAAACAGGGATACGGCCGAAGCGTTGGGCATTAGTATTGATGAAACAAAAGTAAAAACTGAGTGATTCAAGGGTTATCGGACGGCACCGCTGGAGTAAAAAACATGGAATAAAAAATTAAAAATGGAGTGATTCGGCGGCTTATCAAAGGCGGATTTCGGTTCTCAAAAAAATTAATGGGATTTTTTCGATAGGATGGCGGATTTCGGTGGGGTCAGTGGACGGGAAATTTCAGGGCATTCTCCAACGCATGCCACGCCAGTGTCGCACATTTTACCCGCAAAGGAAATTGCCGCACCCCCAGCAAAGCAACCAGATCCCCCATCGCCTCTTCGCCGAGTAACTGCAAATCTTCGCCGTAAAGCATGTTTTGAAAATTTTTTGAAAATTTTAGCGCTTCGCCGATGGCCATATATTTTATTTTTTCGGTCATCATGGAGCCCGATGCCTTCGATATGGAGCAGCCCTGCGCGTAAAATTTTACATCCATAATACAATCGCCCCTAACCCATAAACTGACCGCCAACTCATCGCCGCAAGTGGCGTTGTAAGCTTCTGCGAAGTGTGTCGGGGTAATTAATCGGCCTTCGTTCCGCGGCGACGCGCTGTGATCGATGATTATCTCCTGATATAACTCGTTTAGTAGCGACATCCCAAAGCGATAAAATTTGAGAAATTTCCCAAAATACAATCTTTTTCTAAAAAAACAGCGACACCTATCCATTGCCCGTTTTATTTCAATAAAAAAACAGTGGCAAAGGGATTTTTTGGAGGGAGATTTGAGAAATTTCCCAAAATACAATCTTTTTCTAAAAACAGCGGCACCTATCCATCGCCCGTCCCATTTCAATAAAAAAACAGTGGCGAAGGGGTTTTCGGGAGTCAAATGGGGGGATTTTGCAGTGGCCATCAGGGCTTTTTGAGAGCAAAAAGTTATTCACATTTGAATGTTAATAACTTGTGGATATCTTCCCGCTTCGGCCCAAATAGGAAAATTTTATTTCCGTTGACTTTCAATTTCTCCAATGCTTAATTTTTAAAAAAGAAAAAATAATTTCCGTTTCCCCCAGTATTAGTGCGGGTTACAGGGCGTCGCGAAAAAAAGTTGGAAAATTTTAATTGATAAAAAAACGCGCATGATTGATCTGTATGGCGATTGTACGGGTGCCCAACACTCGGTATTAAAATTGTGAATAACATGGTAGCAACGCAAACAAATGCAGCAAATACATTAGATTTCGTCAAATCTGAATTGAGGAAAGATTTGCGGGATACGATTTATTGGCCGTGGTTTGAAGCGATGGCGGTGGTCGACGAAAACGACGATCGCATTACCCTGAGCGTACCCCACGATTTCGCACTCATTTGGATCGACGACAATTACAAGGATGTGATCACGCAAAAATTTCAGATGGCCCTCGGGACGTCCATTAAAATCGCGTTCAAACCGGAAATCAATAATGGGGGTATGGCCGAAAAAATCGTTACGCGTTCTGTGGCTACGGACGATAGTAGGGATGACGACGTGAGGGAGGGGTACATTTTAAATCCCAAGAATACGTTTTCGAATTTTATCGTTGGTTCGGGGAATCAGATGGCCCACGCCGCGTCGATCGCCATTGCCAATGCGCCCGGAAAAGCTTACAATCCGCTATTTCTCTATGGTCCAACGGGGTTAGGGAAGACGCACCTCATGCACGCGGTAGCCCACCACATTCTCGCCAAAAGTAAAAAAGCGCGCATTGTTTACACATCGACGGAGAAATTTACCAACGAATTTATTCAGGCCATTCAGCTGAATGCGATGACGAAGTTCCGGAAAAAGTACCGCAGTATCGACGTATTTTTATTGGATGACGCGCATTTTTTATCGGGGAAGGAGCGCATTCAGGAGGAATTTTTTCACACTTTTAACGAATTATTTGAGACGCAGAAACAAATTTTTCTCTGCAGCGATCGCCCTGCCGCCGAGATTTCCAAGTTAGAGAGCCGCCTTGTTTCCCGTTTTCAGTGGGGGTTAGTGACCGACATTCAGCCGCCAGACCTGGAAACACGCATCGCCATTCTCGCTAAAAAAGCGGGGGATCTCGGTATCCAATTGGAGCCCAATGTACTGAATTATTTGGCGGAGCACGTTTCGAGTAACGTCCGCCGTTTGGAAGGGGCGTTGACGCGCGTAGCGAGTTACATGGCGCTGACGAAGTCGAGGGTGGATTTACAAGTTTTAAAGACACTCATGAAGGATCTTTTCCAGGAGGAGACGACGGGGCGCACGACGATCGACGTCATTCAGCAGAAAGTCGCCGAGTTTTATACCCTGAAAACCGCTGATTTACTGGGGAAACGCCGCCCGGCTAATATCGCTATGGCGCGGCAGATTGCGATGTATTTGAGTCGCGTATTGACGACGCAGTCGCTGGTGGATATCGGTCTTGCTTTTGGGGGGCGCGACCACGGAACGGTCATTCACGCCTGCAAATCCGTCGAAAATATGATGGAGCAGGACGAGGTGATTAGAAGAAATGTTGAACATTTAAGAAAAATTTCACAAATACGCCCATGATCAAACAGCGCACGATTACTAGGGAAGTTTCCATACGGGGGACGGGGCTTCACACGGGGAAAAGCGTCCATTTATGTTTCAAGCCTGCTGCCGCGGATGCGGGGATTATTTTTCGTCGCGTCGATTTATTTGGCAAGCCCGAAGTACGTCCCGATGTTACGGCGGTTAGGGATTTGGTACGCTGTACGGCGATTGGTTCGGGCGACGTGGAGATTCACACCGTCGAGCATGTACTCAGTGCGTTGAGCGGCATGGATATTGACAATATTGCCGTCGAAATTGACGCCGAAGAGCCGCCGATATTGGACGGTTCAGCCAAATTTTTTACCAATTTACTCTGCGAAGCGGAACCCATTGAACTCGATGCCGAGCGGAAAATTTTTTGTTTACGGGCGCCGCTATCGGTTACCCGGGGCAATCGTTCGCTGATCGCGCTGCCCTACGACGGGTTTAAAATCACCTGCACGTCCGCCGATGACCGCGGCATTTACACGCAGCATTTATCGCAGGATATTAGTCGGGAGCATTACGTGAGTGGGATTGCGCCGGCGCGGACTTTTGCGATTTATGAGGACATTGAGCCGCTTTTACGGTGTGGGAAAATTCAGGGCGCCAGTCTAGATTCGGCCATTTTGATTAAGGGCGACCAGATTTTATCCAAGGAGCCGCTGCGTTACGCCGACGAATTCGTGCGCCACAAAATACTCGATATTATGGGTGATATGGCGTTATTGGGTGTGAAGTTACGGTGCCATATTATTGCCGTTCGGCCTGGGCACGCGCTTAACGTAGAATTGGCGAAGAAAATTAGGGAGCAGTACCGGGCGCCGGCGCAGGCGGTTGACGCATTGGCTGACGTTTCGCAGCGGGTAGTGATTGGTGAGGGGGCGGCCTTTGACATTGTAAAAATTCTCAATACTTTGCCCCACCGCTATCCCTTTATCCTCATCGATCGCGTCATTGAATTCATGGGCGACGAGGGTTTACGGGCGGTCAAGAATGTGACCATCAACGAGCCTTATTTTAGCGGTCATTATCCGGGGCATCCGATTATGCCTGGGGTACTGCAGATTGAGGCGATGGCTCAAGCGGCGGGGATTTTGATGCTGCGGCGCTACCAATACGAGCAGCGTTTAGCTTATTTTATGAGTTGCGACAGGGTCAAATTTCGGAAGACGGTGACGCCGGGGGATCAATTGGAAATTGTTGTAAAAATTATAAAATATCGGGGGGACAAAATTGGCATTGCTGCGGGGGAGTGCCGGGTTAGCGGGCAGGTCGTATCCTCCGCGGAGCTCATGTTTTCCATTGTAAAAATTTCATGAATATTCACCCCGCAGCGATCGTCGAAGGAGGTGCGCAAATCGCGGAAAATGTGATTATTGGCGCCTTTGTTTACGTTGGAAAGGATGTCGCCATCGGTCCTGGGACGGTCATCCAACACCACGCCTCCGTCGAAGGCCATACCATTTTGGGCGAAAATAACCAAATTTATCCCTACGCGTTCCTCGGCGGCCAAACCCAAGATCTCAAGTATGGAGGCGGCCAAACCGGGTTGCGTATCGGCGATGGCAATATTTTTCGCGAATATGTGACGGTCCACGGCGGGACTCAGGAGGGTAGCGTGACGACCATCGGCAGCCATAATGCGTTTCTAGCCCATTCCCACGTGGCCCACGATTGTACGGTCGGCAGCCATGTGATTATGAGTAGTTTATCGGCGCTCGCCGGCTACGTTACCCTCGGCGATTACGCGAATATTGCTTGGAATGCGGGTGTGCACCAATTTTGTCGCATTGGGGATTACGCGATGGTTGCGGCGAGTTCCAAAGCGCTCATGGACGTTTTACCTTTTATGCTTGCCGAAGGTCGGCCAGCCCGCACGCGATATTTTAATAAAATAAACCTGGAGCGCAATCAATTTTCCGGAGCGGCGATCGAACATGTAAAAAATATTTACCGTGTGTTGTTTCATTCCAAAGCGAGGCGCTCGGAAGTTCTCGGACTACTGCGCCAGAGGGAACGTGAAGCGCCCGAAATTTACGGGAAAATTATTTTTGCCATCGAAAATGCCCGCCGCGGATTTTGCTGACCCATGTTTGCTATTTTAGTAAAATAAATCTGGAGCGGCGATCAATTTTCCGGAGCGGCGATCGAATATGTAAAAAATATTTACCGTGTACTGTCCGCCAGCAGGCAAGGGGCATGCCATTCCCCTTGCAACCCCTTTGCACAGAGGGCTTCGCTCCTCCGTGTCCTAGCAGTCGCTAGGGCCCCGCGGCTACGCCGCGGGGCCTGTAAAATCCTCCCCCATTCAATCTCCCGTTTAACCTTAATTAGCAAATCTTAACCGGCAAAATACGAAATGAGTTCAATCAAGGGGCGACGAAAAATTTTATCGGTGACCTATTTTGCACTTGCCTAATCCCGTGAAGCGATTATCAGACATGCATGTGGTGGAGGTTTCGGAATCTCGTCGCCGGAAAAGGGCGATTATTCCTTTGTTTATGGGGGATGGGGGGTATATTGCAGATGATTCGGGCCGCGTCGATACCCGTCGTAACACCCGTGTCAAATGTAAAGAAAAATTCCACAACTGGCGCTGCAGAGGTGGTTCAAGTCGCGGCAGCGGAAACTCCCAACGCAGCGGAATCTCCAAAAATAATCCAGGCTGCGTCGATATCCGTCGTAGCACCTGCGTCAAATGTAAAAGAAAATTCCACAACTGGCGCTGCAGAGGTGGTTCAAGTCGTGGCGGCGGAAACTCCCAACGCAGCGGAATCTCCCAAAGAAACGCTTTATAAAGAAATTAAAATGGAAACTACACTCATTATTCTCAAGCCCGATTGCATGGAAAATGGGCTTTCCGGGGAGGTTATCAATCGCTTTGCTAAGGCGAATTTTGAGATCGTCGGCTGTAAAATGATGTCTCTGTCGGAAAGTTTGCTGAGGGAACATTACGCCCACCTCACCCATCTGCCGTTTTTCCCGGAAATTCTCGCTTTTATGCAGTCGCGGCCGGTATTGGTACTCGCTTTGCGGAAGGAAAAAGCCATTGCGGAGATGCGGGATTTACTGGGGCCTACGGATTCGGCTCTTGCGCCCAAAGGGACCATTCGCGGCGACTTCGGTACCGATAAAATGCGCAACATTGCCCACGCTTCCGACGGCGAAGATAGTGCGCAGCAGGAGTTGAAGCGCTTTTTCAAGTCCGAGGAATTATTTCTCTAGGCCGATTTTAATTATTGTTGGGTAAATTGGCAAAAATGCATTGATTTTGCTATTTTCCTAGCGACCATTCGCGGCGACTTCGGTACCGATAAAATGCGCAATGTTGCCCGTGCTTCCGACGGCGAAGATAGTGCACAGCAGGAGTTGAAGCGCTTTTTCAGGTCCGAGGAATTATTTCTCTAGGCCGATTTTAATTATTGTTGGGTAAATTGGCAAAAATGCATTGACTCGTTGCGATAGATTTTATTGGTTGGGGAGCAATTTTATTGCCCAGATGGCGGAATCGGCAGACGCGTCGGACTCAAAATCCGATTCCTGCAAAGGAGTGAGGGTTCGACCCCCTCTCTGGGCACGAATTGTAAATTTTTTGAAATATTTTTAATGGCAAAGGAATATTGTTAGATGCAAAAAAATATGCTTCCCCTCATTCTATTCAGGATTTTTCTCGCGTTAGGTGGCTTTAGTATTGATATTTTGGGTTCCAATGAAGCGCAGTATCTGCCGGTTATTTTTGCGGTCAAAGGCCCCGAATTATCTCCGGAAGAGGTCGCGTTTTTCGAAAAATATCGCCCCGCCGGAGCCATTTTATCCACTTGGAACATAGAACGCGATGCCCAGGGTAATATCAATTGGGGGAAATTGCAAAAACTTTGTTCGGATATTCGCCTTTACTCGCCCTATATTTTGGTGGACCAGGAGGGGGGACGAGTCCAGCATCTGAGCGGAACTAACGCTTACAGGGCGCCGGCGCCGAGGACTTTTACGGAGGGAATATCGGGAAAAAATTTCGGTGAAAAATGTGAAACGTTGCGCCAGAATGTGCAGGCCATAGATAGCGATTTGCGGCGGGCGGGCATCAATGTCAATTGCGCGCCGGTTTGCGATTTGTTATTCGACGGCATCCCTTCATTTATTGGCGATCGCGGCTTCGGGACCGATCCGGAAGTGGTTGAGCATTTTGTGGAAATTTGGGTAAAGCAAGCGGCGCAGGATGGGATTATTTCCGTTTTGAAGCATTGTCCGGGGCATGGCAGTACGGCGATGGACACGCACCTCAATCTCCCGACGGTCAGTAAATCCCTGGCCGATCTCGAGCAAAGCGATTTTAAAATTTTTAGAACGGTAATTGGGGCATTGAGAGGGGGGATTTCCGGGGATGATTTTTGGGTTATGACGGCGCACATCGTGTATTCCGCCATCGACGCCGAACATTGTGCCACGCAATCCCCTGCGGTTATTCGCATGATAAGGGAAGAATTTGGATTTCGCGGTAAAATTATAACGGACTGCATTTGTATGAAGGCGTTGCGGGGGGAATGGTGGGAGCGGGCCGTTGCTTCTTTGGGAGCGGGTTGCGACTACATTCTTTGTTGCAGTGCGGATTTGAAGAAGAAGGAAGAGATTGCCGAGCGGGTCAGGGGATATTTAGCGGCGAAGGGTTTTGGGGGTAAATAGTTGCGTATATTTTTTTGGGAAAAAGTGAAAAATATGCTTGATTTTTTGTGATTTTAATAAATGTTATAGACCATCTTCGATGCAGGGTGGAGCAGTTTGGTAGCTCGTCAGGCTCATAACCTGAAGGTCCTTGGTTCAAATCCAAGCCCTGCACCCAATTTTTAGTACCTGAATTATAATCTCCCGCTTATCTAACGACGGCAATTGATCTCGGAAAAAAATAATAGCCAAATAATAGTTTGGTGGCTTGCAGTGGCAATTAATCCTCAGAAATATAATAACCGAGAAACAGTTTGGTCGTTTGTTGGGCTTATAAAACTGAAGGTCTGGTTCAAATCCAAGCCCTGCACCCAATTTTTAGTACCTAAATTATAATCTCCCGCTTATCTAACGGTGGCAATTGATCTTGGAAAAAAATAATAGCCAAATAATAGTTTGGTAGCTCGCGGTGGCAATTAATCCCATAAAACATAATACTAAATTCCACTGCCCCCCAAAAAAAATCATTACCCGCAAATAAAAATTTTCTAGAAAAAATAGAGCTGTTTCCTTCCAAATTCCGCCCCCAATTAAAATTTTGCATAATTCCATTTTGACTTTTATTTAAATTTTTTTTATACTTAAGGCAAGATGGGGAATGTCGTATGCATTATTATGGGGGGGGGACGGGGAACGCGCCTGTTCCCTCTCACTAAAGATTGCTGTAAGCCGGCGGTCTCCCTGGCAGGAAAATACCGCCTGGTCGATATCCCTATTAGCAATTGTATCAATTCTGGGTTTAAAAATATTTATATTTTAACGCAATTTAACACGCGATCCCTCCACCGCCATATCAATAGTACCTATAAATTTGATGTGTTTGGCGGCGGTAAGATTGAAATTTTCTCGGCGGAACAGACTGCCGATGGCGTAGGTAATTGGTACGAGGGAACGGCCGATGCGGTGCGTAAAAATCTTCGCTATTTCAGTAATAATCCGGATGATTTGGCGGTCATTCTTTCCGGGGACCAGCTCTATCGCATGGATATCGCCCAATTGGTCAGACACCACGCCGATACATCCGCCGACGTCACCATCGCCGCGAAAGCCGTCGCCAATGGTAGAATTTCCGCATTTGGGGTACTGCGCGCCAAAAATGACTTCTCCGTTGCGGAATTCGTCGAGAAACCGACGGATCCCAAAGTCATCGATTTATTCACGCTCAAAGGCGAATTGCGCAAGCGCCTTAAGGATCAGACCACCATGCCTTATTCCCTGGCGTCCATGGGCATTTACGTCTTTAGGATGGCCGTTTTACAGGAGGCGCTCAATGGTCAGGGCAGTGATTTTGGGCGCGAAATTATTCCTGGTTTACTGGGGAAAGTGGCGATGAAGGCGTATATTTTTGAGGATTACTGGGAGGATATTGGGACGGTGCGTTCATTTTTTGAGACCAATCTCATGTTGACCGATTTGGTTCCCGATTTTAATTTTTTTGACACACTAAACCCCATTTACACGCAGCCTAAGACGTTACCGGCCGCCAAAATTAATTCCTGTAATATGCGGGAGGTACTGGTTGCCGACGGGGCTATTATTTCGAATGCGGCGCTCAAGCGGTGTGTAATTGGGGAGCGGGCGATTATTCGCGACCACACGGAATTGGAAAATGTGCTCATGATTGGGGCCAGTCACTTTGGAGAAGCCGCCGCCGGGGCCCCTTATTTACCGCCATTGGGGATTGGTAAAAATTGTATTATTAGGGACTGTATCATCGACGAGGACGCCCGCATCGGCAATCATTGTGTCCTATCTCCGCGCGACAAACCCAGTACTTTGGATCGCCCCGAGGACTTGTATATCCGCGATGGCGTGCTGTGTATCGGGAAAAATGCGGTCATCCCCGACGATACAATTTTTTAGAAATTGATTTTTAAGGATTGACAACTGTAATTTATAAACTTTTTTCTGACCAAGTTGCCCGCATCGGCAATCATTACATCTTATCCCGCGCGACAAACCCAGTACTTTGGATCGCCCCGAGGACTTGTACATCCGCGATGGCGTGCTGTGTATCGGGAAAAATGCGATTATCCCCGATGATACAATTTTTTAGAAATTGATTTTTAAGGATTGACATTCCCACAATTATTCCCATCATAAAGGACCTTTGTTTCTATTTTGAATTCGATTTTATATATTATTTATCGATGGGTCATGTTATCGCTGACGTTGCCTGGGATTTCTGCCGTGGGAAAATGGAATATTGGGAGGCAATTGGAAATGTTAAAACAACGCATTGATTTACTCAAAAACAAAAAATATGAAATGTTTATAAAAGATGGCCGCTTTGTGACTTCTCTGGAGGCCGTAGCTCTATTCGACCGCATCTGGAACCAACTTTCGCAAAATGATACGAAAAAAATTTCTTTTCCGGGACAGATTATATGGGTTAACGGGGCGCCCGGTTCGGGGAAAGGTACCAATACGCGCCATATTATGCGGGCGATGGGCATTCCAATTCGGCCGATTGTGGTCAGTGAGTTACTGGCGAATTCGCCGGATCTCAAGGAAAAAATTGACCAAGGTAAGTTAATTGACGACGACCAAGTGACGCTATGTGTGATGGAGCGGATTATGGAGGAGGGGCTTGCGAAGAGTGTTATTGTCGACGGGTATCCCCGGACGCTCATTCAAACGGAATTCCTCCGGCTGCTGCAGATAGCGGTACCGATTCGGATGGTGGGGATGGTATTACTGATTGACGAAAAAACGAGTATTCAGCGGCAACTTTCCCGTGGGCAGAGTGCGATCGAGCACAATCAGAAGGTATCTTCGGGAAAACCGGGCGAGATAATTGAGGTCAGGAAGACGGATTGCGATCCCGAAGTCGCGAGTCTCCGTTTCAATGAATTTTACGAAAAAACACATCCGGCACTGCGGCTACTCAAAAAATTTGTTGATTACCATGAGATTGATGCCAAGGGTTCTTTTGATGAGATAAAATTGCGAATTTTCGAAGCATTGAAGGAAAAAAATTGAGTATGGCACGAGAATTTCCATTGAAGGACGCCTATGCCCCAATTGCCAGACATTGAGCCATTTAAAAAGAAATTTCAGGAGTTGGATCGGCAGTTATTGTTGCCCGATTTTTTTTCCGACCGCCGTAGAGCCGCCGAGATTTCCAGGGAACACCAAAAATTATCTGCCCTATTGGAGCGGTATCGGGAGTACGATCGGGTGCTTGGGGATATCGGCAATAACCGGCTGCTCCTCGAAGATGCGAGTATTGATGCGCCATTGAGGGCGTTAGTCGAGGAAGATAACCAGCTGCTCGAGGCGAAATTGTCGGAGCTCGGCGATGCGATCCTCGTCGCCATGCTCCCCCCAGAGGAAAATCATTCCCGCAATACCATCGTCGAAATCCGCGCCGGTACGGGAGGCGATGAAGCCAGTCTATTTGCCGCCGATCTTTTCCGCATGTACAACATGTATGCCGAAAAAATGCGTTGGAAGGTCGAATTGATGGGTTCTAGTCCCTCGGAATGTGGGGGGGTAAAGGAGGTTAGTTTTTTAGTCAGCGGCGAAGAAGTTTTTGGGCGTTTAAGGTTTGAGCGTGGGGTTCATCGGGTGCAGCGCGTTCCGGCGACGGAGGCTAATGGCCGTATCCACACCTCTGCGGCGACCGTAGCCATACTCCCCGAAGCCGAGGAAATTGACATCCAGATTGCTCCGGAGGATTTGGAAATCACTATTTGTCGTGCGAGTGGGCCGGGTGGCCAGGGGGTTAATACGACGGATTCGGCGGTACAAATTCTCCACAAGCCGACGGCTATGATTGTTACTTGTGCCGATGAGCGTTCCCAGCAGAAGAATAAAGCCAAGGCGCTGACCGTCTTACGTTCCAGGCTACTCCAGCAAAAGGAGGAGGCGGAGCGGCAGAAATATGCCGAGGACCGCAAAAATCAGGTTGGTTCTGGGGATCGTTCGGAGCGCATTCGCACTTATAATTTCCCCCAAAATCGCCTCACGGATCACCGCATCGCATTGACCCTCTATTCCCTGACTCAAATCATGGATGGCGACCTCGACCCGCTCCTCGACGCCCTCATGGAAGACGATCGCAAAAGGCGTATCGCGGATCTTTTGCAGCGGAAATAGGTTAAAATTTTACAATAATTCACAATAATTTTCGTACCCAAGGCAGGGGAGCCAGCAAAAGAAATATAAAAGGTATCAACAGAGCACAGGGCCAGAGAAATGTACCGTTCTGCGCCAAAGCATGTAAAATATAGGAAATCTTACAATAATTTTCGTACCCAAGGCAGGGGAGCCAGTAAAAGAAATATAAAAGGTATCAACAGAGCGTAGGGCCAGGGAAATGTACCATTCTGCGCCAAAGCATGTAAAATATAGGAAATAACGCCGAAAACCAAAAATATGCCGCATAACTTAGCAATGCTATGCCAGGGATTAGCCCGAGCTAACGCAAAAAATAAAGGCAACGCAACCCAACAACTCAAAAAACAGACAATCGAACTTAAAATAATGTCGTAAAAATACATCCGATAACTCACGTGGCCATCGGAAAATATGCGGGATTCGTGGTCGATGATTTCCTTTAATTGAAAAAGGGAAAGGTAATTGGGGGGCAATTGGAGTAGCAGCATCCACTTTGGCGGGTCATTGAGTTCGGTGAATACCCGGCGCTCGAAAACATGCACGCGATCGGCGATCCGCGATTCGGGATGAAATAAAATTTCCCGCCCCTGCTCCATAACCCAAACATTCGCACTTTCGTCAAAATATCCCAGTTTCGCCGTGATTCTGCGGGATTCCGTGCCCTCCACGTATTCGCAAACAGAAATCCCAAAGGCGTACGCTAAATTTTTGTCGTAGCGATTGATATACCACAGGCGCTGGGGGGTATTGAGGGTGAGGTGTTTTACGCAACTCATTTCCGTTCCGGCGTCGTTTTTTTCAAAACTTTCCAAATAACGCTGCACATATTCCTGAGCATTGGGGATCCAATGGAAGTTGCACAGCAGCAGCAGCAGTGATCCTGTGAGGCCGAAAAACCAAAATATTCGCGTTATTTTAAAAAATCCCAGCCCGGAAGATAGGAGTGGCAGTATTTCGTTATGGCGGTGCATTGCGGTGGAAAGAAAGATCAGTGCTACGGCGAAGGTGAGGGGCAGGGTGAGGGGTAGGCAGGCGGCGGCGTGGGCGATGGAGTAGCGGAAGATTTCCCCAAAGGGAGCGTGATATTTTAAAAATTTTTCCAAATGGGCGTAACTGTCAACGAAACATAAAAATGCATTTAGAATAATAAAAAACAGTAAAAAAATTTTACCAAATTCGCGGGCGAAGTATCGGTCCAGGCACTTCATATTTCCTTTGTTAGAGCATTCCCAGCTCCATTTTTCCCATTTCAGTGATCATATCTCGGTGCCAAGGCGGGTCCCAAACCAGGGAGACATTTATTTTTACATCCGGATAAATGGCGGCGGTCGTCCGTTTTACGGCGGTCAGCAAGAAATCTCCCATTGGGCAGGCGGGGGAAGTCAGGGTCATGGTGACAGAGATTTCATTTTCTTTTTCCTCGATGGCGTAAATTAATCCTAGATCGACGATGTTGACGTGTACGTCGGGATCTTCGATGGTCCGCAGTTGTTGCCATAAAAATTCACAATCAATCATAAACAATTGTAAATTATTTTTGTTGTTGGAAAAAATGTACCAATTCGGCGTGGGGAATTGCGTAATCCTTCCGCCGGGCGATGTCCCGCAGCGTTACCGTTTCGTTTTTTTCCTGGTAAGTCGCTACCCAATCGGCCTGCTGCAAAGCCTGCTTAAACTGCTTGTTTGGCGTCATTCCCGCCTTCAGCGCGTAGGTCACGGAAATCCCCGCCAATCTCAATCGGTGGGCGTCGTGGAGCGCGGACGGCCTGGAGGCTTCGTCGAAAATCATGTATAGATCGCATTTGGGCTCGAAAGCGGGCAATAGCGACTTTTCTTGTAAAATATTTGTTAACACTACATCCCCGATAGCGAGTCCGACGGCCGCCGTTTTAGGGTAGCCGAATTTCTCGATCAAATCGTCGTAGCGCCCTCCTCCGGCCATGGCCCGCGATTTCCCGGACCGCTCAAAAAATTCAAAAACAAAGCCCGTGTAGTAGGCTAAGCCGCGGACGATGCTGAAATCGATGGTGATGAAATCCCCCAATCCGGCGTTTTCCAGAGGGGTGACGAGCGCGTCCATTTGCTCCAATCGCTGCGTAATTTCCCCACGAAAGCTGCTTTTTTCTGCGGCCAATGGGTTAAAAAAATTTTTCAAATCATCCCGCGAATGAATCGTGCGAAGTGCTTGGATTTTAGCGAGTAGCGAAGCGCCGTCCACGCCCAAATTATTGAATTGATTTACAATTTCCGCTGGATTTTCCCGTTCGATTTTGTCGACAATGCACAGGATTTCCGCTGCCAAATTTTCCCGGATGTCGCAGGTCTGGAGTAAAATGGACCACAATTGGCGGTCGCTGAGGCGCACGTGGAAATCCGCTGCCGATAGGCCAAGGGACTGAAAAATTGCGACGGCAAGGGCGATGACTTCCGCTTCCGCCGCTACACTACTTTCGTCAAAAATATCGGCATTAAATTGGTAAAAAGATCGTAAACGACCCTTTTGTGGCCGCTCGTAGCGAAAATTTTCCTCGACGCAAAACCATTTGAGTGGCCGTTTCAGCGTACTCGTTTTTGAACCAATCATGCGGGCTACAGCCGGCGTCATTTCCGGTCGGAGGGCTACCGCGCGGCCACCGCGATCGACGAAATTAAACAATTGTTTAGCAATTTCTTCCCCCGATTTTTCGGTGTAAAGTTCCAGCGGCTCTAGGATCGGCGAATCGTATTCCACAAATCCAAAACATCGGCACATTTGGCGGACTTTTTCGAAAATAAAATTTCTGATGTAGCAATCTTCGGGGTAAAATTCGCGAAAACCGGGCAGGGCGTCGATCATGGATTCTCGTTTAAGGAAAAATTCCAGCGGCGTAAAGCATTAATTAATTTCAACATCGCCCTCGCCACTGACTTCTACCGCCACTTCTACTGCCGGCGAATCGATGGAGATCAGGCGGGCGCAGGATTCGCAAATGGTGAAGGGAAAATCGGGATCGGGAGCGGCGATATTGCCCGACAATCTGAGGTTACATCCCCCGCAATATTGGTTGTTTTTTACAAAAACGATGCAGGGCATTTTACGAATAGCTTTCTTCGTTTCGTCGTAGTGCCGCAGCCAACGGCCGTGATTTTCCTGAATAATCCCGCGTATGACGGCAATTTTGTGGTTAAGTTCGGCGATATTTTCTTCCAAATGGGCGGAGAGTTGTCGTTGCCGTTCCTTTTCATTTTGGAGCCTTTGGATTTCGACGCCGACCGTCTGCTGCAAGTTAGAAAATTCCAATTGCCGGGAATCATTTTCCAACATCCCCCGCAAAAGCAATTCTTCCAACTGAGCCATCTTACATTCCTCATCTGCGATTGTTTTCGCTAAAATTTCATATTCCTTGGGATTTTTGGTGAATGCCAATTTATATTTCCCGGCGGCGATCATTTCCTCGGACGATTTGAAATCCTTTTCCAATTTTTGCGTTTCCAGTTTTGCATTTTGGATAGCGTTTTTTTCCTGAATTATTTTCCGATTTGACATTTCGATATCCCCCTCTAGAGCGGCAATATTTTGGGGAATATGGGAGTGATTTTGTATCAATTCGCAAAGGCGCATGTCGTAATTCTGGAGCGTTAAGAGAAATCGGATCGCCTCGTCCATGCGGCTTTAGCTAAAGAAACAATCGATAAAAATCAATGCAAAGTTGAGGAGGGCAAGCAATACGGCAGCACTGGCGATATTTTTTGCTTATTTAGCAAAGAGTGGATATTTAATTAAAAAAACAGTAAATGAAAATCAATGCAAAGTTAAGGAGGGCGAGCAATACGGCCGCACTGGTAATATTTTTTGCTTATTTAACGGAGAGTGGATATTCAATTAAAAAAACAGTAAATGAAAATCAATGCAAAGTTGAGGAGGGCGAGCAATACGGCCGCACTGGCGGTGTCCTTCGCTTGTTTGGCGAGGGGATGGATATCCCGAGAAGTAAAATCGACGGCCTTTTCGATGGCGCAATTGATGGTCTCGGCGATGAGAATAATGAAATAACCCACCGAAAGGAGTAATAATTGTAATGTGCCCCAAAATTTAAGGGCGAAAAAAGGGAAAAATATAACTCCCAGTAGTACCTCCAAACGAAAAGAACGGTCCCGATAGGCAAATCTTATCCCCGATAAAACGCATTTCAAAGGATTCCAAACGTAGCGCTGAAACATTTTTTGGCGATATGAAATCAATCACCGTGGGATAGCAACACAAATATGCGTTCATGGCGGAGAGGGAGGGATTCGAACCCTCGGTACCGTCACCGGCACGCCTGATTTCGAGTCAGGTACAATCAACCGCTCTGCCACCTCTCCCGCTACGCTAAGTGCCTCAAAGCAAAAATATATTGCCGCTTTGTCCACATAAAAAATAAATACATATCCATATATTCTCTCCGATAAACTAAATGTCAAAATAGAGTGCTCGCGATTGTAAATTCGACGAAAACGGGAAAAGTTTCCGGTGAATTAAAAAAAAAGCGTGGCCATAGTAAGTTTTGAAATTTTGTGTGGAATGGATGAAATTTATATTTTTACCTATATGGCAGCTTCGCTTTTTTTAATGGCGTTGGCAATTTACTGCAATAGGCGTATTGCTGGCCTATGACTCGATTGGCAGCGCCCCGTTGAAAATTTATGATAAAGTTTATATATTTTTGTTAATTTGTTTTATTAAAAAATTAAAAAAATGTAAAATAAATATTTTTTGGCGGAGAGAGAGGGATTCGAACCCTCGATACCATTGCTGGTATGCCGGTTTTCAAGACCGGTGCAATCAACCGCTCTGCCATCTCTCCTTTGGAAATCAAAATTCCGGGTGCGACGCTAAAAATGTTTCTGCGGCGGCCAAGTCCTCCGGCGTATCGATACTGATACTGGGTTCCTGGGCCCGCAAACACTGGAATGGGATTCCGTTTTCCAGCAATCGCAATTGTTCAAGCCGTTCCGCTCGTTCCAAAATCCCTTCTTTTAAAAACGGATACTGTGTCAAAATTTCTTTCGAGTAGCCATACACACCCACATGGCCCCAAAATGGGTAGCATTCCGGCCATTGTTCCCGATCTTTTACGTCCCGGAGGAAGGGAATGGGGGCTCTCGAAAAATAAATGGCGCGATCATTTTTATCGACGACGACTTTTACGCGATTAGGATTAAAGAGCATTTCCGATGATGCGATGGGGTAAATCGCTGTCCATACGCTCAGAGGAGCATTTTTTGCGCCAGCACTTTTGGCGGCAGCGATCATTTTTTCCAATAAATCCGTGGCAATGAATGGCTCGTCTCCCTGCACGCTAATGGCGAAATCTCCCGCTAATTGGCCGGCGACGGAAACCACCCGCTCCGTTCCGGAAATACAATCTTTGGCGGTTAAAATCCCGTGAAATCCCCATTGGGAGACGCGTTGCAGGACATTTTCGTCGTCGACAAGCGCAATAATTTCATCGGCGCTCTGAAGTTTTCCCACACGTTCCAGGACGCGGCGTAAAAGCGGAATACCGCCCAGGTTTTGTAAAATTTTCCTGGGAAATCGGGAGGATTGCAGTCGCGCAGGAATTACAATACTGACCTTCATCGGTAAACGAAATCACACCCTTCCTTGACCCATCTAAGGAATAAAAATACTAAAATCCCAGAAAACACTAGGCCCCCCATAGGCGTTTTTTATGGCGATTCGCCTTCGAACGCTTGCTGCGCTTGTGCTTGTTCATCTTTAATCGACGCTTTTTCTTTAAATTTCCCATAACAATCGGAGTTCAAACAATAGGAGTAAAAATACGGCGCGCTAAGTAAAGCTTTTTTTTAATTATTATTCCATTTCCTTAAAAAATAAAAAATATGTTTAGAAATATAAAAAATCTCCGAATCTTTAATTATTCTTCTCCATTAAAATAAAAAGTGTGTTTATAAATGTAAAAAAACCTCCCCAACGGAAGGTCTCTTTTTATACAAAAATTCGCCTTTAATTTGCCTGTCCCGGCTGCTCCGCAATGGCTTCTACTCGACGACTCAGAGCTTTGACGGAAAACATCCACAAACCACAAATCACCATAAAGATGCTAAAGGTATAGGGCGCGATTGTAAAATAAGTCGACCCAGGAATGAGGAGCAGTAGCGACTGAATCCACGCGCCCCCTGCCTTGCCAAATCGCCCCCCAACAACCTCAACAACCGCTTTACCCTTGACTTTCATCTCCTCGTCCAATGGAATGTAAGCCATCTCCTTCGTCAAATCAAATAAAGCATACTTCACTGCCTTCGAAATCGCTACCACAAGCGCACCAAATATAACCGCACAAAATAAGGGCGTCGTCGAAAGCGATCGTAATAATTCTGTCAAATTTTCACGAAATAAAACAAAGATAAAAAACGAAGACCCTAAAATTAATAGCATGAGTGGCGTCGCGATCGCCGCCGTAAACCAACGGCAAATGCGCAAAATATTACCCCCAATAATCAGCATCACCATGGACGCAATGCCGCCGTAAAATGTAAATTGATTCATGAACGTATTGTAATCGTTGGGATTGGGATACTGAATCCCAAGCTGCTTTTTCCATAAACCTTCCACTAAATTTACACCCGTCCCATAGCATACGACAAGCGCCGCAATGAGGCCCAGGTAAGGAGATGTGAAAATAATTTTAAAACTCTGTAGTAACGGCATTTTCTTTTTACTTTTTCCCGTATTCCCCGGTAGCTCCGGTTTGTCGTAAAATCGCTTGTCGGTGAGGACGCATTTGTAAATCCAGCGGTAAATGAGCATCGCCCCAAGACCTAAAACGACGACGGTCCCCAACATGTATTTTAGGGAGATTCCCCAGGCATCAACGCCCTCGGGCACCTTCATCCGAATGTCCGAACACCACTCCCCAACTTTACCTTCCAGTAAAACGGAAATCTGTGCCATGAGCGCAAAAAAAGCATACATGCGCTTCGCCTCCTCGGTCTTCGTAATTTGATTCGCAAATTGCCAAAAGGAAAGCGATAAAAGTGCCGACCCCCAAATTTCAGATAAAATGTAAAACAGAGAGTAGGACCAGTTACCGACGATAGCAATGGGCCAGTGGAGGAAACTCGGCGCACTACTCCGCCAAGCCGCTATCGTCTCCTGCGAGAAATGAAGGGCGTTTAGGTTGGGGTAAATAAAAAAGGCAAAGCAAGCAAAAAATAAAATAAATGGCGTTAATGTGGCGTAAAATAAATGTTCATTGGAGAAAATATTACTCGCTTTCGTGTAAAGTAAGATGAAAAGAATCGCCGTAGGAGCCACGCAATAGCCTTTCAAAAAAGGGATAACTTCCGCTCCGGCACCCGTGACAATAAGCGAATCCTTAATATTCCTGAGGCAGGTATAATTAAAAAGAATGCAAAAAAACATAAACCCCATGGGGATCGCTTTTTTAAGTTCGTAAACATAGAGCGGAAAAAAAATGCGACGCAATTTCCCAAACTCTTGACCATTTCCACCAGTTGTATCAGCCATAAATTTGTCCTTAGATGTTCTAATTGTAAAGTTTCTAAACCAAACGCAAGGCTAATAACATATGGCGGAATATTTTTTAGACAAGATATTTTTTTACCTCCAGCACATGGAGGGTCATGGCGCCATACGTTGTGTAAATAATATGATTTTAACTTTTACAGAAGAGGGGTGGATGGGAAGTTATATAGCGTAGGGGACATATCGGTGAGAGTAGACGGGGGGTATAAGAGTTATCAAGGGTTAGAATATATAATACGCGGATGGGGATCGGAAGCGGAAG
>JAIROS010000020.1 GCA_031257405.1 Puniceicoccales bacterium
TGGTACCTGACCGGGGACTCGAACCCCGAACCAATTGATTAAGAGTCAACTGCTCTACCGATTGAGCTAGTCAGGCAATCCGCCCTCCAACATCGCTTTAAATGCTTGTTTGACAAGCTTTTTTTGAAAAAATCGAGAAAAAAAGCCGCTAATAGAGGTAATATTTTTTAGTTTTGTTGTAAAAATGGGTCGCCGAAAGAGCCCATTTGTTGCGAAAATGATTGACGTCGATCGATTCACCGCTGAATAATTTGTCCAATAATTCGTCGTCGCCAATGTGCTTTTGGACGAGTCCGCGTTGCAATTTCGTCAGGCGGTCCCATTTAGCTTTTCGGAGAGCTTTTTGCTGGGCCGGCGTCAACTTTTTTAAATCGCGCGCCGGATTAGTTGCAAAAATGCCGCTCATCGCAATCCCAGAAACATTGGCCAGCGCTGGAGGAGTCTTGGCCGCGGCGGGTGGCGGGGCACGATTGGGGATGATAACTACATTATTTGGCAATTCGCTTGCCACCGAAGCAGTCGATAACGGAGGATTTTTTACACCCAAACCGTTGGCCGCCGAAGTAGTCAATGGTGAAGGATTTTTTACATTCGAATTTGAAGTCGTTTTTGTAGCATTTGCCAGCGCCGGAGGAGTCTTGGCCGCAGTAGACGCAGCGGGAAGTGCCGCCTTCTCAAATGCTTCCCAGTCGGCGTCGGAAATCCACTCCTGAGCGAAAGCAAGTAGCGCGAGACTTAAAATCGCAGGCTCCGTAGACGAAAATTTCGTGATTGACAATTCTAAAAATTCCCCCCCCGAAATAGAAGAAGCGTCATTCCCGATCTTGCTAACTTGCAGTTGACAGCCCTTTAACGCAAAAGAATAATCGCTGGTAACGCTTTTTAAAAGATTGGAAGCGGAAACATGAGGCGCGTGGAAATACTTAAAATTATGCCCAGGATGACGAGGATTTTTAATTGCGTTTAAAAATTTTATAAAATTTTCACCCAAAAGAAAAGTCAGCCCAGATAAGGCATATTCGAAAATTGAGGCGACATTCTGGATCGACGGAGATAAATTAATGGCCGACTCCAGGCTATAGGAACCGAATTCCGTTAAAATTTTTTTCCGCTGCCACCCTTTGTTTTTTACAACCGTTAGCTTCCCCTTCTTCAGCGTACTCGCACTGCAAAATATCCCGTGATTACAATCGTTCATCCCGCAAGTACACTTGATGTCGAAATCTTGACCACAATTTTTAACAAAATTCGCTATCTCCGCAATCGTTATCCCTGGAAATAACGGTTCTTCCGGGATGGGTCCCAAAAAACAGAGGTGCTGTTTGTCCATGGGCGGCCCACCAATGTAGTCGCCCAGAGGATTGGGGCGGTCCAAAATGACGCATTCTTTTCCGGCCTCAAAAGCTTTGGCCATCGTATAAAGCACGCTGGAACTGTAGGTATAAAAGCGCACGCCAATATCCTGTACGTCGATAACAACCGAGTCCACTCCCTTCAGCCATTCCAATTCCGGCGCACGGCTCGTCGGCCTATGGGTGGGATAAACGCTAATTCCCATTTTTTTTACCTCCTCCAATTTGCCGTCACTAAAACCACCATTGTGCTCGGGGAGGAGCAGTACTTTGAGTTGGACGTCCCTACTGGCTAGAAAAATATCGAGGGTGAGCTGTTTCTGACTGCTTAAAGCCGCGGCATGGGTCAGGAGCGCTATTTTTTTATTTTTTACAGTCGAGAATTTTTTTTCCTGCAAAACATCTATCCCCACCCGCAATTCATTTTTCTTTTTATTTTTTACAGTTGAGAATTTTTTTCCCCGCAAAGTATCAGTCCCTACCCGCAATGTAGCTCCGAGACAGGCGGAAAAACAGATGAGGAGGAGAGCAGTAAGGAGAGCGGTAAGCTGAAATCGTTTCAAGTTGCGCAATCGATCAGTCATATATCTGATACAACTTAACTTCTTCGAGGAATTGTAAAGATTGCTCTTTCCATTTTTTTATGAAGTAAGTGATGTTCACAAGTTCTTTGTTGCGTAAATTTTCCGCCAGCTCTTTATCGCCGATGTGCGTGGCAAAATAGTAGTAATCGTCGTCGTCGATGAAGTAAAAACGGGCACACTTCTGGGCGAGCGCTAGCATCGCTATCCCGAAACTGGCGGGCACCGTCTTGCGAATGTCTTTTACGCTAATGTCAACATATAATTCCGTCGACGTGCTGGGGGATAGCGTGAAACCCGATTTGTTATCCTTTAAACTTTCGTAAATGTATCGCACAATACTCTTGGGCGTCGTGTACTTCGAGTAAAAGCGGTGAAACGGTAAACTCCGCTTCCAATCGGGCTCCAATCTTATAAAATTACAATTATCGTGGCCGTAATTCGAGGATACAAAGGTCCCAAACGACAGAAGAGCGTACTCGTAGGCCGATTGTAAATTGACGATATTGGGCGAAGTCTGCTTCCATTTGAGACCCGTATCCTCCCAACGCATGTCGCGCTTCCAACCTTCCATCGGAACCACCGTCAGCTTCCCCTTGTCCATAATCTCCTGCGTCACTTGTAATCCGGAGTAGGGGACGCCCGTTTCTTTGCGCGGGTAGGCGAAAATTTTGTCCGCCCTAGAGTTTTTACAATATTTTGCCAATTCGCCGATCGTCAGGCCGTAGAATAGCGGTAGACCGACGATGGGACCCCAAACGGAAGTATTTTCCTTATCCATAATGGGCCCTCCGACGTAATTCCCGCTCAAAGGATTGGGGCGATCGAGCACAATCACTTCAATCCCCTTCGTAAAACACGCAACCATCGTGTAAACCATGGCCGCCCAGTAATTATAATAGCGGATGCCCAACCCCTGCAGATCGACCACCATCGCGTCGATCCCCTGCAGCCACTCATCTTTTGGGCGCGAATTGGATGCAAATACGGAATATACGGGGATATTTTCCACCTCGTCGTGGTAAAATGTTTCCAAGGACATGTACCTCCCTTCCAGTCCGTGGACCGGCGCAAATATGGCTTTGAGGGAGACTCCGGGCGCATTTTTTATAAGTTTCCAAGTCAACTCCCCTTTACCGTTGACGCCCGCCTGATTCGTTAAAACGCCGACCACTTTGCCCTGCAAAAGGTCAAAACCCCGCTCTTCGAGTATATCAATGCCTAATTTTACAATTGGTTTCCGGGTTGTTTCGACGCACGATGGAATAAAAAAAATTACGCTCGCCATTATCCCTATCGCAACGATGGCTTTTATATTTCTTATCGTTTTCATACTACTTCCGTACGCACAAATTGCAAAATTTCTTACTCATGTACCCTATCGGAATAATACTGAAAAAAATAATTTATTTTGTCAAGGGGTAATGCACTAAAAATTTTAGGTTTATTTATGTTTGTTAGGTAAACGATTTTGTTAGATAAACGATTTTTGGGTATTTTGGGAGGGCGACCGTATATTGTTTCGCTGACGTGGGCCCGATTATTTGTGGCAAAACGTCGTGGATTTGAGGAAAAAAGCAAGACGCTCCTTCATCTCCGAACGCACCACAATCTGGTCGATTAACCCCCGCTCCAGTAAAAATTTCACAACTTAAAACCCCTAGATGCAGGCCGATTATTTGTGGCAAAACAGTGTAGATTTGAGGAAAAAAGCGAGGCGCTCCTTCATCTCAGAACGCACCACAATCTGGTCGATTAACCCGTGCTCCAGTAAAAATTCCGCAGTTTGAAACCCCTTGGGTAACTTCTGGCGCGTCGTTTCTTCGATAACCCGCGGCCCAGCAAAACCAATCAACGCCCCCGGCTCCGCTATGATAATGTCCCCCAATGAAGCAAAACTAGCCATCACTCCCGCCATCGTCGGATTCGTTAAAACGGAAATGAACGGTAACTGCGCCCTGGATAATTTCCCTAAAGCTAAAGAAGTTTTGGCCATCTGCATCAAACTAATAATGCCCTCAAACATGCGTGCGCCGCCGGACGTCGAAATAATAACCACCGGTAACTTTTTTTTAATGGCACCCTCAATCATGCGCGTAATTTTTTCGCCCACAACGGATCCCATACTCCCCCCCATGAAGTTGAAATCCATCACCGCAATACCCGTTTTTACACCGTGAATACTCAGCGTCCCCGTCACAACGGCGTCATTTAATCCGCTTTTATTCTTGGAATTTTTTAATTTTTCCTGGTAGGAAATCGGCGTATTGAATCCGAGGAAAGGGGTCGACGTCAAGTGCTTATCCCATTCCGTAAACGATCCCGGATCGGCGAGGAGGTTAATGCGTTCGTAGGCGGATAGGGGGAAGTGGTAATTACTTTTTGGGACCACCATCCAGTTGCCGATGAGCTCCTTAAAATAGATCATTTCGCCGGATAGGGGGCATTTAATCCAGATATCTTTAGGGATATCCCTACGTTTGGGGGTTTCTGGCGATTTTGGTTTGAGGAAAAATGCCATGGCGAGGATCATAGGTGCTTATGGGGCGAGTCAAGCGTAAGCTGCGTGAGGTTTTTACGCAACGAAACTGACTTTTTTCTTTTATTTTTTTAATATAGCCCGCAAAATTATGGGCCTGGAGCCTTATTTTACATTTTTTGTTATATTGTAAATAAGTAAACGAATCAACGGAGGGAGTCAAGTATAAGCCGCGGAAATTTTTATGGAAAAAGGTCAAGCTTTTTTTGCTCTTTATTATAAAATCTCCGCCCGCTTCATGTTCCATGGAACAATAACCCCGTGAATGATACTTCCGCAAACTTATAACTCCAAAAAATTAAAAACTAAAAACCTCACTTTTACGAAGCTTTGCCCACAATTTATTGTTTTTTAAACAAAAAAGTTGTAAATTTTTTGTCCGTTACTATATTGGAAATCGGATGGATGTTATGAATGATTCTCAAAAGGAGTTTTTAGAGATTCTGGTTTATCTCTTTTTGCGCCATAATAAATTCGATGAGGCCTTTGCTTTGTCGCTGATCCTCGCGGAGTACTTCCCCGAAGATTCTCTGGTTAACCTTTCGCTCGCCTTCGCAGCCCTGAAATCTAATACCCCAGATACGGCGCTCCAAGCCCTCCAGGCCGCAGAAACATTGCCAAAATCTAGGGAGTTGGATAAATTATTTTTTGTCCTGAAAAGTAAAGTTTTATGGGCTCTGGGACGCGACGGAGAAGCCCGTTCGGCCTATACCCATTTTCTTGGGATGCAGGAAAAAGATCTGCGTTTCGCCGTTGCCTTCCAAAATTCTAAAGTAAAGGTCCTGCCGTGAGCTTCAGTACAAAGTTTAGTAGCATGTTAGCGACGGTATCGAAGTACAACGATATCTTTCTAGCGTTAGTAGTTGTTGCGGTCATCATGCTCATGATTGTACCGATTCCGACGTTTCTGTTTGATATGTTGCTCGCGCTGAACCTCTCCATGAGTATCAGTCTACTGATGCTGGCGCTGTATATCCCGCGCGTCCTGTGCATATCCACGTTCCCCAGTATCCTACTCTTTACGACGCTATTCCGTTTGGCGCTGAATATTACGAGTACGCGGATGATTTTACTGACGGCCGATGCGGGTGAGATTATTTTTACATTTGGTGATTTTGTGGTCCAGGGGAATTTTGTAGTTGGGGCGGTTATTTTTGGTATTTTGCTGATCGTGCAATTTGTCGTCATTACCAAGGGAGCGGAGCGGGTATCGGAGGTATCGGCGCGGTTTACGTTGGATGCCATGCCGGGCAAGCAGATGAGTATTGATGCGGATTTGCGGGCGGGCAGCATTGATACGGATCAGGCGAAGCAGAAGCGTACGGAATTGGAGCAGGAGAATCAGCTTTATGGTGCGATGGATGGGGCGATGAAGTTTGTCAAGGGGGACACGATTGCCGGGCTCATCACGACTGCCATTAATATTATTGCGGGATTAATCATCGGAGTTTTCCAGAAGGGGATGAGCGCGGATAAGGCGATTACGACCTATGCGATTTTGACCATCGGCGACGGTCTAGTTTCCATATTGCCGTCCCTACTCATTTCCATTACGGCGGGTGTCATTGTGACCCGGGTGAGTTCCAGCGACGCGAAACCGCTCGGTAACGACATTGGTGTCCAACTCCTATCCCGCCCTAAATCACTCGTTATCGCCGGTTTTATGAGTATTGGATTTATGCTTATTCCGGGGTTCCCCAAACTTCCTTTTATCGTGATAGGTACGCTAATTCTTTTAACTGGGCGTTCTTTGATGGAGACGGAGGGGAAGCCGAAGAGTGCTGGAGGGATTGCGAAGGTTGCCAAAAATACGGGTTTACCTTCGGATATCGCTCCCAATGCCCCCACATTTAAGGAGGAAAAGGGTGAATTTTCTGTTACGGTTCCTTTACTATTGGATGTGGCGACGTCCATTGAGGAATCCGTCGATCCCATGGCCCTCAACGATCAACTCATACAGGTCCGCAAGGCATTATATTTCGATTTGGGCGTACCATTCCCCGGTATCCATTTGCGTTTTAACGAAAATTTAACGGATGGAATGTATCAAATTTTGCTACAGGAGGTACCTGTTTCGCAGGGGCGGATTTTGAATGGCCACGTTTTAGTCCGCGAGACAAAGGAAAGTCTAGGCATTTTAAACATTCCTTACCAGGAGGAAAAAGCATTTTTACCCAATATTCCGGCGCTATGGGTATCGAAGGACCTGATTCCGCAGATGGATAAGGCGAGTATCAACTACATGACTTCGCCGCAGATTTTGACCTACCACCTGTCCTTTATCCTCAAAAAATATGCTTCGGAATTCATCGGATTACAGGAAACGCGATTTATTTTAGAAAATTTTGAAAAAAATTTCCCGGAATTGGTCAAGGAGGTGCAGCGGGTTTTACCTGTGCAGAAAATCGGCGAAGTGTTACAGCGCCTCGTCCAGGAGGATGTATCCATCCGCAATTTACGCCTCATTATGCAATGTTTGATCGATTGGGGACAGAAGGAAAAGGAACCCATCCTTTTAGCGGATTACGTCCGGACGAGTCTGAAGCGTTACATTAGCTATAAATATAGTGGTGGGCAGAATATTTTGGCCGTTTACCTATTTGATCCTGGGGTTGAGGACGTGGTGCGCAAATCGATTCGCCAGACGTCGGCGGGGAGTTATTTGGCATTGGAGCCCAATGCGGCTAAAAAAATTGTCGGTGCCGTGAAGGAAGAGGTGGGTGATTTTACCCAGGAAACCAATCGCCCCGTGCTCCTGACGTCCATGGATATTCGGCGTTATGTGCGCAAATTAATCGAGTTAGAGTTATATGAATTGCCGGTGTTGTCGCATCAGGAGTTGACGGAGGAAATCACCATACAGCCGCTGGGGAGGATCGCGATATCATGAAAAAATCGCTAAGTTTATTTGAAAAATTTGCTCGCATGCAGACCGAAAAATGGCTCGAAGAAACAACGATCCCCATCACGTTGGAGGAAATTGACGCGGCCGTCGAACGAGAAGAAGCGGAAGAAAATTCGCCTTCCCTCGAAGAGTTGAAACGGCGAGTCCAGAGCGTTATCGACGACGCAGAACAATTTTTTGCGCAATTTGGCCTGACACCAGAAAGTCAGGAGGAACTTTTCCGGATGCCGCTTATCCAGCAGCGTCTGGACGAGGTGGTGGAAGGGGTCGCGCAGGAGCGGGAGGAATTGGAGCGGAATATAGGCCGTCCACGCAACGGTTGGAATCCGCTACCCTTCGAAAAATGGGCCGAAACAGAAAAAATCCTCAAAAATTTACCCCAATTCAAAGGCGAAAAAATCCAGGAAATTTGCGCAGAAGGGGTATTTGATCGGAGCGCTCAGGAACAAATTGCGGCGATTCAAGAGCGATTAACTGCGGCGCTAGTGGATGTAAAAAAGGCGGTCGACGAACAAAGGGAGGCCATAGCGCAATTGCCACTGCCCTCCCCGGTAAAACGGGAGACATCCTCCGAAAAATCGCCGCTTATTTTGCCAGATTCCCAGGAAAAACGCCCCATCGATGCCGACTTCGAACGCCATTACGCCGAGCAGTTGAGCATTGTTATGCCGCCCAATAAAAATACGCCGCAGACCATTCCCGCCACCGACGTTGCCCATTCCCACCAAACGGAACCCAATCATTGTGGAGCCGAAAATGCTAGCGATTTGGTTGTTTGCGCGGCCGATGGAGCGGAAAATGCCCAGGAAAATGCTGCCGTACGGGCGGTGGAAGCGATCCGCGAAGATATCGAAAAAATGGTAGCCCAAAGGAACGGTTTTCCCGAAGCACCCTCCGAAAAAGCGCCTCCCGAAGCGGAATGGTTACCTGCGGCGGTTACCGAGGAAATGCCAAAAATTTCTAGAAAACCTGCGGCGGCGAGACCGTCCCAGAGCGTCATTATTTCGGCTCTAAAAGCCAAATTGCAGCAGGGGAATGAAGAAAAACCGGCAATTGTAACGGAAAATGTCGACTCCGGTAAGCCGCAAAAGGAACCGTTGGTAAATTTCTTTGCAGAAGTCACGCTGCCCAGATTGCCTTCCGAGAAAAAAGCTAAATACCAGGGAAATGAGGAAAAATCAGCAGCTATAGCGGGAAATGTCGACTCCGGTAAGCCGCAAAAGGAACCGTTGGTAAATTTCTTTGCAGGGGTTACGCTGCCTGGATTGCCCCTGTCCGGAAAAGGACTACAGCCAGGCGAAGGAAAAAATGTCGAAAATGCCATCAATACCTTGGCATCCCATCGGCGTCAAGTGGGGCCGCGCCGCTTCCATTTGTAATTAAAATAAAAATAATTTATGAAAAATTTTAACACAGGAGAATAAAAAAATGGCTATAAAAGTTGATCCAAAAGAATTCCAGACGGGAACGTTAGGGGCGATGGCTCCAGATCTGACTAACCCGACGGATCCCCGTAATAACCCCTTTAATCGGGATAAAGCGCTTTCATTTATGGAAGTTGAAATGGTGGTCGGCGACGGTGATAACGCCCCCATTCCTAAACCTAAAGACGTCAAAAACCCGGGTAACATTCCATCCGCCTTTAGCTTGGGGGTCTCCACGCTGCAGGAATTTACACCCCCACAAGTCACAAAAGCCGTGGTCAATGACCTATTCCCTTCCATTTCGGAACCGGTCATCGGAGGAGCCCCCGTCCCAAGAAAAAGCGCTATCGATTCGGATTTCTCCACAACTGTGGGGGCATTGCCCGCTTTAGTACTGGGGCCCATCGATAAAACGCTAACGGCGGATGACGGTCCGGGATACAGCGAATTGCAGTTCAAAACCCCTAAACCCGAAGCCCCTAAAGCACAGGATCGCATTTGGCCCGACGCCGATAAAAAGGGATTATCCGCCGAAAATGTCCAATGGCTCACCTTCCTTGCCCACGATAGGTTCTTTAGCGATACGGAGTACCAGGTCAATGGCACCAATATACTCACCGCCAATACTTCCCTGCGCAGCCGCTTGACCGATCCTACGCTCCAAAACGAAAATAGTATTTGGCAAAGTACGACGGAAGATTTTTTCCCGGAACTCGTTTTTGCACCGGATTTGGGAGGGCGTCTCAGTTGGGCGGAAATTGTCGCCTACGTCAATTATTACATGGTTCATGACTACTGTGATGCAACAAAGGCGACGATTTGGGTAGAAGGGAATGGAAGTGATTGGAAAAGTAAGATTATTTTAGATGGGGAGCTTTCGGACGACGAGAAAGTAATTAGATCGCGTACGACGCCCTTGGAATACCTGAAAAAACTCGTGGAGGCCAAAACTTCCATATTACTTTACAAAGATAAAATCAGTGCCATTGAGTTGGGAGCGTCTGCTACGGCGTCTGACCAAGAATCCGGTTCGGAGTCCTCGACCACGCCCGCCACAGTTGCCGATACGTCCTTGGAAACCATTTCCTATAACATTCGTAAAGTATTGGGTGCATTTTTTACGCAGAAAATTTACTCGGAGTACGTGGATAGCGAGACCTATGCGGATATTCTCACCGATGATTTGTTAAAAATTGGTATCGTCACGACGCTGAAAGCCATCGGAGAAGATATCGATGGGGGAGGGCAGAACCGTTTGGATCTCGATGACGCCATTAAGGATCGCATCACCGGCAATATACAGAAATATTTCGACGGGACTCTCGATAAAAGTGCCTTTGATTATAGGTTTGGCACAGATAACAATTATCCGACGGTAAAAACCCTCGCCGGACAGATTTTTAGGAAATTTTCCGACCAGGGGATTTGCGACATTAATGATGAGGCGATCACGTTAAATGCCATTAAAAGCGAAATTTGTGATCTTTTTAATTCGTTGGTTGCGGATATCGTCCTCAAGGAGGCGCAAAAGTATAAATTGCAGTGCCAGATTAGCAAAATCGATTTTCTGACGGCGGAAAGAACGAGTAATCCTTTAGTTCCTGATGGCGTACGATTGGCCAACGGAGAAGATTCCATAGAGGGCGACGACTTCAAATTATTACAAACGGCGCTGAATTATGTAAAAAGTCAATTAATTTTGTTAAAAAACGAAAACCATTTGCCGGAGAAGTTAGTCGCCGAGGACTTCATTATCGACGGAAAACCCATTGAAGAAAATTCGCAGAAATTTCAGAGTGTTATGGAATATTTGAAGCGGGAGGACTTCGATATCAGGCGGTACATCGACGGCCGCATACGTAAGCCCATCGCCAAAGCTATCCGCGATACGTTGGCCAGTAATATGGGGGCGGCCAAGGTCCGCGACGCCATTAAAGAAATTTTCCCTATGCCCGCAGACGGTAGCATCGACCGTTCGATCCAGGGGAAACGAGAGGATTTGCGCTACGCATTGTCCAGTAATTTCCTCCCGGACCTCGAAAATTATATCCTCAATCGCCTGCTTAACCCAACTACCCAAAGTATTGCCAATAGCGATCTCATTGCGGCCATTATTGCGGGGGACGTGAGAGATGTGGACATTAAAAACTGGATTATTGAGGGAGTAAATTCCTTCCTAACCGGTGGTGGTAGCGAGGCCGTAAAAACAGAATTGGCGAAAAAATATTCCTTCATCGAGAGCGAAATCATGCGGGGAAAAGCCGAGGAAGTCATCGGAAAATTACTCAAAATCGATGATAGCTATGGCGAAAGTGATTCCCCTTTAATTCGGGCCATCGGCGGACAAATTTCCGAAGAAACATTTGTTTTGGCTAATAAGGATAAAATCGAGGCGCAGTTGCAGGATTTACAATTAATTATCGCCGGGAAAAAAGCCGTACCGGTCAGTAGTGGCCTTATTTCTTCGACGGATCCGGATATGGAAAAATTTTTGGAGTACGCCTACGCCAAGATTTTGAAAGACCTCTACGAGCCCATTATTTATAATGATTTTGTAAAATATACGAAAATACTCGGCGGGTGGTTCAGCGAAATTTCACAAAATCAGAACCGTAAAAACGATATTTACTCGCTTTTAAAGAAGAAAATTGAAGAGTTGCGCGCCAGTTACGGGAAATATTACGACGCCATACAGAATTTTCCGCTCCACGGAGCATCCTTTTTCCTGTCCGAAGGATCCTCGACCCGCCACCCTAAATTGGAAAATCAATACGACCTGTTCGCCGCGTTTTTTAACCCCGATTTGACCAAAAAATCTAACTCCCCTACCCTAAATATTGCGGCGCTCCTGGATGATTATATCGGCGTTTACGAAAAATATGGTAAAAAATGTTACGCGGAAAAGGGGAAATATGAAATCAGCGATTACAGCGTGGAATTGATGAATTTGCTCGAAAGACATGCACCATTGGAAAAGGGTGACGATATTTTTGTGGGAGCCATTTTACAGGGCATACGGGACGAGCAGATCGCGTTAAAACGGGAATTGGAAGCCATCGATTTGTACATCGAATATAAAAGGGCAGAGAATTTTAGAACCGAACTCCGCCAGTATTTGTTGGATGAATTGATCGAAAATTGGCGCCTGGATGAGGTGCAGCGCCAGGTACTCATCACCAAAATTTACACTATCGCCGTCGATAAGGGGATTATGCGCGAATCCAATGGCGTTTATACTTCGGGCGTCATAACTATCGGGCAGAATGGCGAAAAGGAGTACGATGAGAATGCCGGCAGCTACTTGTACGCCAAGGGGATCGCGGAATACCTGCGCAATGGGTACAATGTCGATCAGGATATCGCCGTCCCCGTAGCCGAAATTTTACGGGCAATTGACGCCTATAAAACAGCCGAATTGTACGATAATGAAGCATTATTTTCGCAATTTAAACGACTCCTCAGCTCCGAAAGTAACATCAGATATACGGACGGCACTTCCCTTTTTTCGCTCATGACGAAGTATGTCGCTTCCGATAAAATCGATCTCTCGCTCCTGACCCTATTCGCCGGCGTTTACTCGCCCATCAAAAGCGATACCTACGTTCCCGTCGGCGTCAATGCGCTGTCGCAAAGAATATTAGACGATGCTGCGGCGGATGTAAAAGCGAAAATGGTCGTCCCAAAAGACGAATTGGGAAAAATAAATGAAACATTTTTTACATTTTTAAATTCCGCCGAAGGAATTGCCACCGGAGTTGATGAGGAGGCGCGCTACGCCGCTCTCGTTAATTTTTTAAATGGTTTACAAACGTCTTTGGCCGGGACTTTTTCGAACGGCGGGAGCTATGCCTATATGGTCAATCGGTTTATTGCTGCTTACAATGCATTGGCCGCGGGATTAAAGGGGATTAGCGGCGAAGTGGATACGCTCGCCAAGGATTCGAAGACTGCTGCGATGACCTGTTTCGCGACGATTAAAGATGAGCTCCAAACGGCTAGAACAGGTATTCAAGCTGTACTTACTGGGACGAGTAGGAGTGAGATGGGCGGGGGGACGAATTGGGCTGATTTCGAGAACGCCATCGGGGATTTGACGAACGTTTTAAATTACGTCGAAGTCACATTACTCCTGGAAAGTTTACAAAAAGCGTACCCCAATTGGTATAGCGAAAGGAGTCCCGGTAGCGATTATGGAAATTTACTGAATTATTTAAAAAATTTCACCAATGGGCGGCCCGAAATGGATACCATTTTAAAGAAATTGATCGGTATTTTGGAAGGCGATGATGTGCGCTATTCCCTGGTTAGTAACCTCGATCAGAAATTGTTACCTCTGTTGGGTAGTTATGAAAAATCTGATGAGTGGGATAATTTTAAGGGGATGGTCAGTGATGCGGCCTACGACATAGACGAAAAATTTGAGGCTTATGCTGAGCAATTTACGGCGCTGAAGGACGCTTTAGGGGAATTGATGAGTTCGGCTTCGCCGGAGGAGGTTATAAATAAAATTAATAGCCTGACACCGATCGCGTCCATTAAGGATGCCGGTGAATGGGATAATAATCTGGAGACGAATGCCGTTAATACAAACCACGCCGTTTTCCAGCTGAATACCATCGCCGAAGCTCATAACGAAATTGTCACAAAATTGAAAAATATAAGCGATCCCGTCCAAGCGTATCTTTCGGCGCTCAAAAATTATAACATTGCGCTACCCGACGATGATAAAACAGCTCTCATTGCCGCGTTTCACAAGGTAGAAGAGCAATTTCTGGCGTTGGAGCAAACCATTACTGCCCATATAAATGGCCTTTCCAGTGTTGACGTTGGGGGAGTCGCCAACAATAAACTGACGTCAGCAGAAAGCATTCAATGTGAAAATGTTTTACAATCATTATTAAATCTTTTACAGCACGATCGGGAAATGATGCTCAGTGGGCTGCTCACTAAGTTGTACCCCAATTGGAATGCGGATTTTGCTAGCTTGAAAGAGTTGAGGACCGAACTGAAAAATTTCATCGCTAAAGAGGAATTGGGCGAAAGTGCGAGTGGGAATGGAAATTTTACCATCACAAAAGCAGATTGCCTCCGATTGCTGGACGCCATCGATGCCGCCGCTCATCAAGATTTAGGTGATGTGTCCTACCATAGTAACGGCGATAATCTTAAAAGCATCGTCGATGGGGGCGTTGCTACGAAAGTCCCAGAGGATTTCATGTTCCAAAGCCAAGATAGCCAATTTATGGTCGATATGACAAACGTGGAAGATGTTTTCGAAAAATTAAATGTAACATTCCTAGATACCTTTCGCCAAACCATCGCAAATATCGCCACAGACGGCAGTTCATTAGATGCGGCCATTAGCGCTTTCGGTGCGATTGACCCGCGGCAGGTTTTGGAAAGTTCTGTTTTGAAAACCGTTCCCAATTGTTCCACTGCTTACGACCGTTCGCGGTGGCTGACGGATCAATTTGTGGCGGCCTACGATACCATAGTCGACGATTTTAAGTACGAAGACGCGTCCGACGAAAAATTTTCATACAAGGGGCGTTTGAGCAGCTTAGCGGCTTATAAAACGGCTCTCGATCAGCTATCGGCTGCCAATGCCGATTTAGATGCGAAGGAAGATATTTTAGGTGCGGCGCAGGTCGCTTTAAGTGATGCACAGACTAAGAAGTTTTCGGCTGGTACGATTGCCGATCGTCAGGCGGAAGTCGACGCGGCTCAGGCGCAAGTCGACGCGGCTAAAACGGCGGTGATCGGCGCCCAAGGGACGTTACTGACGACGTATACGCAGTGGGCGAATGAGTACAATAGCTGGGTTAATAGGTTGACGCAGGAAGGAGAATTATCCCTGTTAGCGGACGACGGAATTTATAAACAATTGCAAATTATTGTTAAAAGCTTACAGGATATAAACAGTAAGATAGGAGATTTAACGGAAACTTCAGGGAACAATTTACTGACTACTGCCGACACACCTGACTGGACTCACGCTAGTTTGAAGACGGATTTATCGGTTGATGGTACCGAAATTACGCTGAATGGCCGGACGTTTTACCTAAAGAAATTCGAAGAAGGAACCAAAACATTGGCCGATGTGTTTTACATCGCACAGAGCGGTACGGGAGCCGACGCAATCAAAACGTTTTTAAAGAGGGCTGATATCGAAAATTTGCAATCGTTGGTTACGGCGCAGATTAGTTTTTACAATTCTATTGGCGAAAGAATAAAGGGGAGTATTGCCCAGCAGCTGTCTCCGTTGGCGATGTACCGCGGGAATCATTACGCAATCCCCTTCGAAATCGATAATGCCAATACGCTTTTGGGAGGGATTTTAGATGCGACGAACTTCGGGCAATTGCTGGAAAAGTATGTTTTTCACCGGGAAATCGCCGCCATAACCACCGTCGACACCGAGGGGGAAGTGCAACCCAGAACAGAGGCGCGAGTGGTTGGTGATTCCATCGGCAGCTACGACGATTACGACGATACCATAAAAGAAGCGGTGCGCGTGAGTTATCGGGATACTTTTTTTGCAAAAATTCACGAAAAATATTCAAAAATTTTACAAGATTCTGATGGGGATGATTCCAACGACCTCAAAAGTGTTGCCAAAACGCTTTCCTCCGCCGTAAGTAACTATTCGGGCAATATAAGTGGTTTCCTTTCCGATCAGAACGTAAGTGCTGGTATCGACAATCTCGGCGGATTATTGGGGAATATTTTGAAACTTTTTGGGGATGCTTCCAGCGAATTGGAGGCGGCGATGAGTGGGACGTCGGTACCCGATGCGATGATATCGGCGACGGAGACATTGACAGCAGCGGAGACGGGTTTACCGGATGAAATAACGCTTGCATTGGCCGATTTGACGAACGCCCAAAAACAATCTTTTCGGGAGGAATTGGACAAGTATGGCGACCAAATTCTCGCGAATTTTCGCTGCGAAGTGGTTAATAAATTGCAAGGAAGTTTTAAAATTGGTGCTCCTCAAAACGGCTACACGAAGGACAGTTTACAGCGGTTACGGGCTTTACTCTGTGCGATTAAGACGGGGAGTGGCAGCGATACGGTTTATTTATTTTCCGACAACCATGGGGAAAATCCGACGCCCTATATATTTTCCGACGAAAGTGGGGGGGCGAGTCCGGATCCTTTTATAAGCGATTTAGTTGGGAAGATTCGGGATATGGTAGCCGAAGAGATTACTTATCCTGCCAGTGTTTTTTTTGCGAGTGAAACAAATTTCGACTACGATACTTGGCTTGAACAGACAGATGCAGCAGCGGATCAGGAAACAATCGATGAATTATTAGAAAAATTTAAAACGGCATTTAAAGATTTGACCCTTGATCTAGGTTGGGAGACTGACGGATCGGTGAATTGGACGGACTTTTGGAATCAAACTATAGTGCCACAAGACTCGTCCCTCGGGGATTTAGTAAGTGATTCTTATAATTCCTTGAATGATATCGACAGAAAAGCTTTCCAATATCTGTTTTTAAAGGCGCTCGACGAAACGCAAAAAGATAATTTTTCCAGTAAAAATATCGTCCAATTATTGGCCGTCTTGAAGTCATTTGACCGATATTGTCTGAAACTTAAAGAGGGCGCCCAGAATAGTGCCAATGGATTTTTGCACAACATCGAAGAAGGAAAATTAAAAACTCAAGCAACGAATTTTGACGGTAAATTGGAGGCGTTAGTACAGACGTCATTTACGGAATTTCCACCGCACCCTGCCAGTGATTTTTTTGCGAAAGAGACGGGTTTTAACTACGACGCATGGGATGTGCCAGCAAAGAAGGATACAAAGATAGACATTAAGGCGCAGATAGGTTACTTTGGGATGGAATGGGCGACTATGAATCTCCAGGCAGGTTGGGAAACGAATAGTTTGGTGAATTGGAACGAATTTTGGAATTCCGAAATATTTAATTCACTGTGCGCTTTTTACAATGATTTGACTACTGGTGACGACAGAAAAGCGTTCCAATATCTGTTTTTAAAGGCGCTCGACGAAACGCAAAAAACTAATTTTTCCAGTAACAATATCGCCCAATTGCGGGCTATTTTGGATTCATTTGACCGATATTGTCTAGGGATTAAAGATAGTGATGGAAATGCCGGAAATGGATTTTTGAGCGACGTTGCGGTAGATGCCATGACTCCAACGGCAACGGATTTTAACGATAGATTGGAAGCGTTGGTACAGGCGTCATTGACAGAATTGCCACCGGATCCTGCCAGTAGTTTCTTTGCGAGTGAGACAAATTTCGACTACGACGCATGGAACAAGACGAACGAAACAATTATTACAAACAATATAAGTATTTTTACAACTGCATTTGAAAATTTGCCCCTTGATCCAGGCTGGGAAACCGACGAATCTGTGAATTGGAGCAGTTTTTGGAATTCCGAAATATTTAATTCACTGTGCGCTTTTTACAATGATTTGACTACTGGTGACGACAGAAAAGCGTTCCAATATTTATTTTTAAAGGCGCTCGACGAAACGCAAAAAGATAATTTTTCCAGTAACAATATCGCCCAATTGCGGGCTATTTTGGATTCATTTGATGAGCATGTTTTGGAAATTCCCGCAATAGGAACGTCAGGATCCGAATGGCTTGGAGATACAGTTAATGGATTTTTGCGCAGCATCGAAAGTGGTAAAACAGAAAGTGCGGCGACGGCTTTGGGCACTAGATTGGAAGCGTTAGAGCAGGCGGCGCGGTTGGATACGGTGTACCCGGCCAGTGATTTTTTTGAAAATAAGACGGCTTTCGATTATAGCGCATGGCTCACAGCGGTGGCCGAAGATACGTCAGCAAATGGTGCAGCAGCGGATCAGGAAACAATCGATGAATTATTAGAAAAATTTACAACGGCATTTAGAAATTTGGCCCTTGATCTAGGTTGGGAGACTGACGGATCTGTGAATTGGTCGGACTTTTGGAGTACAGAAACTGATGGTGGACCATTGGGTGATGACATAAAGAATAATTACGCTAGTGGTTTTATGACTGGAAATGATGGTCAAAAAGCTTTTCAATATCTGTTTTTAAAGGCGCTCGACGAAACGCAAAAAGATAATTTTTCCAGTAACAATATCGTCCAATTGCGGGCTATTTTGGATTCGTTTGATACGGAGGTTTTGGAAATTACTGGCGCCGTAGGAGAGGCTGCGAATGAAGAAATTAATGGATTTTTACGCAGCACTGTGGATGATACAGGGATAAGTGTTCAAGCGACGGCTTTTTCCAGAGTGCTGGATGACGAAAGTCAAGTAAAATTGTCCCCAATAAATGCTTATTTTACTGAAAATATAGACGCAATTTTTAAAACGGATTTGGCGAAATATCCCGATTGCATAAACGATGGCCTCGATGTTTCCGACGTAGACAACCTCGAAAAAACCGAAAATAATTACGAAAATATTTACAAACAACACGTTTGGGCCACTTACGCCCATGGTATCTTTTTGGATGCATACGGCGATACGGATGTTGTTTCGCCGATGGACGCCTTCGACGAAGCACTGGAAAATTGGGTACAGTCCATCCGCGCAAATGGATACCTCGCAAGCAGTGACACGGAGTATGCTACACAACAATTGCTTTTTACTGCCTTAAAAAATGCATACGGAACTTTGTGTGCCGCCTTTTTCGAGAAATTCCCCGCGCCGACAACGACCCTAGATCAAGCAGCTTTGGAAGCATTAGACGTTCCAAGTGATAAAGCCACGGCATTGGCCTCAGCCCCTATGAGTACGGCGGAAGCGGAAAATATTTTCAAAAAACAGGTCCGGGAATTATTGCGCAGTAAAATTTTAGGTAAATTGTGTGAATCTTTTATCGTTTTGGAAGGGGCGGACGGGGATAAGGTCAGGGATATTTTGGGCGATTCGAACCTCGAAATGGCCCTGGATACGACTACCATTGCGAGCGTTTTAAATGATCCCACCATATCAGGCACACCAATTTTACCGGGCGATACAAGCGTCATTTTTGATTCGTCACACCCCATTTTCGGTGTGTTGGATGTCTTAACAAATACAGCCGCGGATTCCCTATCTACCAAACTCAGTCCATTTTTTGGAGAAATTCAAAGCGCCAACGATGCACTGAAGGCAATTTTCAGTCCCGATACAACCACGGACTTCCAAACGGCTTTGGCGGAATTTACAAATATTGCATTTTCAACAGTCCCCACGCTAGACAGTATAATCGCCGCCGCCGAACCCTGGGAAAAAATAATGATCAAGGACCGCCTGGAATTAGCTGCAAAAATTACCGCGCAATTCACTTTATTGCAAAAACGCGTAAAATTGTATATGGTCCAGAGTGTAGCGGATTACAACGCCCTCGTAACGCCAGATCTAGTGGATGAGGAGGCCTGGAAAACGACGACCGTTTCCGGTGTGTTGTCCGCCATCGATGCCGACATCGCTTACAGTCCCGATAAATTGGAGACGCTGCGATCCTTTTCCAAAAATTTAAATGCGGTTTTAGGGCAAGCGATTGTACCGGATAAAGCGATTGTACCGGATGAAGCGATTGGCGATCCGGAAGTTGCGGCGGCAATGGAAGCGCTGTTGAATTATAGTAAAACAATTGAAAAATTATTGCTCCTCAATGTTTTACAAAAGAGATTGGGCGATTCAAAGGGTCTATTGGACAGCGATACCAATAAAACGGTTAGGGAATTCCTCTACAATGAGCCAAGCGCAGAACCTTCCGAAGGTACCGCCGAAGAACAACCAGCGATAACTTACACCATAGCAGCATTTTCAAGCGATGGAGGTCAGCCGGGATTGAAGGGGCTACTGGAATCATCGGCGACTGATATCACAAATATTAACACTTCTTTTACGGATATTTACGCCACGGTTTCCAGCGAAATAGACCGGGTTTATCGATTGAATATGGCGCAGCGGACATTATTAGGGTTGGCGGCGCAGCAGAGTGCGTGCTACGAAGCTTTGCGGACCGTTTCCGAAGAAATGTTTGCTCAAACGCCGGCGTTTGATGCTTCGCCGCTGCTATCCCTGGAGCCCACCGACGAATTAGACGTCGATAAACTCAAAACCGAAACGAATTCCAGTGAAGCGGAAAGTCTCGGAGTTTTGGTAAAATTTTACAATGCCGTCGTAAAATTTTTTAGCGAAGCGGGGACTGAGAATACGAGCAATGTCGTCTCGGCAATTGAAACCAAAATTACCGCCTATAATGCGAATCCCAGCGCCAATGCTACCGCGCTACAGGAGAGTCTCAAGGGTGCTTCGGTAAAAGCTTTGCTAACAGTTTTTGAAAATATTTTCAACGAATCGGATAGTACTCGCCGCGAAGTCCTTCTAATGATTCACGAGCAATTGCGCGCGAAAATCGATGCGGCTATTGACACGTGGCGGGGGCTCTATCTTTGTACAACCGACTCCACAACTACCCAACCGACCAATTCCATCAATGGACAAGCCATTACGTGGGGTAGCGACCAGATTACCGCCCATAATAAATATGTTAATTATCTGATTGAAAATTTGTATCGTTTTGGAGCGACGACGTGTCTGGGGATTTTTTCGAGTGGCAATGAAAATAACGCGCCGACCCGCGAAGAAATCGCACAAATACGCAAGGTTTTGGGGCATTGGGAGGATTTAGAAACTTCGGAACGTCTGTGCGAAAAATATTTACCGGGCGATTCGGGTAAGAATTTTCAAAAATTGCAAGAATTATTATATCAAGCTTATATTGATGCGAAAAAGGATTCTGGAGAGCCGAGTGATTTGGAAGCGATTTTTCAAGCCATATACGCGGAGGACGCTCCCGCTGCGGCTGATTTTGCGGCCATTCGGAGCAATTTAGCCGGATTAAAATTCGAGACGCCGGAGCAAATCCTCGAAGCTTTCGAAAATACTATCCACCAATGCCTCGGGGAATTATACACTATTTTTCAAAATTTTTCACAAAACAATGGGGCGAATACTTTCACTGAACTCCAGCCTTTACCCCTAGATTCTTTGCTCTACGATGTGGATCCGGGCTGTGATTCGTTAAAATTAATGAAAATTATTGTAAATTTCACAAGCGAGATGAATACCGCCATAGGCGACTTTAATAGTAAATTGCAGGTGTTCACCGAAGCTCCGACGGCAGAAAAATTGCAGGCTGTCGATGCGGCATACGGGGCGATTATTACGAAAATTAATGCTGCAATAACGCAGGTGAAAAACGACAGCAACCTTAACAGTGAAAAAAAATCGAAATTTGAAAATTATTTTAATAAAATAGCGAAAGTTTTTGAAGACGCGTGGCCGCAATATTATTTGCTGTTGCTGGAGAAATTATATCCCAATTTGGCGACGAGTACCGCCGATAGAACCGGATTGCAAAACGCCTATTCGACTGAATTTGTGTCGCCGCCAGACGAATCCATTGAGGGAAAAATAAAAAAGGAAATTGTAAAAGCATTTGCCGATTTTGGTAAAGGAGAAACATTACAAAAATATTACCACCCAACTCAAACAAGGACCTTTGGCGACACACTCATTTCCAAAGTGGGGGCGTTGAACGCTAATGTCAGTCAGTTAGCTTCCACCCGATTCCAGGAATTGACAAATGTTCAAAATGGATTTAAAGCACTTAACCAAGCGATTTGGAACCTACTCCGGGAAAAACCTATCTCGAATCTCTTAGGCAACTTAAATGACTTAATTGCAGATGACTTGGACACAGCATCCGCTGAAGCGGCGAAAAATAATTATGAAATATTACGTGGAATTTACGATGAAATAAAAGCCGTACTAACGGACGGTAGCCTGTTTCGCACAAATTTAACCAATTTTTTAGCATCCCCCACTGTGTCAGAAGATTCCTACGCAGAAACCAAAGTGTCTAAAGCTCTTACGGGCCTGATTGGCTCCGTTTCTTTCAAATTGACCAACCTAACAGATGTAGGTTCCATATTGGATATGCTTAAGGCGTTCAATACAGCTTGCCTTGCACTATTTTTACAAAAAAAATACCCCCAGTGGAATAGCGATGGACGTGAATTGGATACCGTCAGAACAGAGTTAAAGGTGGCTTTAGACCTTTCCAACACTGCTAATAGTTGCATTTATACCTGCGGAACAAAAGGTAATATTGATACGTTTAAGGGGAAAATAAAATTATACCAGGGGGATATGAAAGTTGCAGATCCCCGTCTCTACTACTTCGATAACGACGTAGATAACCCCAATGACCCTTCGGACGTAAGACATAATCGAGCCCATAGAGTCAATGATGAAGCGTGGTTGTACCGGAAACCAGCCGATAATGGCGGTTGTATTCAATACGACGTCGTCTCCAGTAAACAATATATTAAGCATAATGATCAATACTTCGAGCTGGCAGAACAGGAAGTCGCCTTTATTACCATCTCCCCAGAACAACACGTGCGCATATTAGCCCCTACTTTGATGTACGACAAACAAGACGGGCAATTAACCCCTAGAAATATCCCCGACGATACAGCTCTTCATACAGATGCAAAAACGGGTTATGTTCTGGGAGAGGATGGAAAATACTATAATGTCGCGCGCTATCCGTTGAAATATAAAGTCCACAATAACGGCCACTTCGGCTACGTCGACTACAGAGAACAAAATGGCACCAGAAAAGAGCTGTATTATAAGGCGATCCACAAAGAATATGCGGAAGTCGCGCAAAAGGATTTGCCGAGTATGGACGGAGCACTCGCCAATGACCGGGATTATTTCATCTACGTGGATGACGGGGTATATTGCAAAGCGGACGACGTTTACACGAAGTATTATTACAAAGAGGCCGAATTGGCAAATGACGCGACGGAGGAAGAAAAAGCGGCGGCAGAGGGTACCTATTATAAAATTGTGGGGACAAAGGCTAGTAAGTACGTCCTGGAGAACGGGGATGAGGTCGATAATACAGTCCAAACTTTTTATCGTTCGACGCAAAAAGGGAAGAAATTTTTTGGCATGAGATTATATCAATGGGGCGTCGGAGTGGAATACGTGACGCGCGATGATGAAAATTTGATGATCCCGGTGACCTACGAACGCTACGTCAGATCCAACGCTACGGAAGATGGCTTCACCCAGGAGGGGCAGGAAGTGTACGTGTACTCGGATATCCTGAAAAAATACGTACTGGTCGGCAGCGCGGATAATTATTATTTTGCTAAGAACGTCGATGGGGAGGAGAAGGAATTTCGGATAGAATTTCCCGACCGGCGCTATGTTGAAAAAGTTGATGGCTCGGAATATCTTTACGTTCCCCATCCGGAGACAAAATATGAAAAATCAGGTCAGGAGCTCGTTCAAGGCCTCTACGTCTGTGCCGGTGGAAAGTATTTAAAAATTAAAGTAGAGGAGACAACCCCAGTCGAAAAGTCCTTGAGGCCCAAAATAGCTGAGGAAATAGCTGCCGGAATAAATGTAAATGCGGACTATGTGCAAGCGGTCGACGGCGGCTATTACCCGCTATCGAGCGTGAAAATTAAAACAACGGATGGCGATTTGGTTCCCTATCCCACCGGTACTGGTCAAGATTTGTTTAAAGATGCCATTTCGGATGAAGTCCTGGCCATTAACAATTGGCAGTCCTACGCCCTCGAAGGAGTTTCCTATAATAATCTTTTTATCGCCGATAAAACCAATAGACGATTGGTACATGCTAGCGAAAATACCACGGATGCGCCAACTTTTGTAACTCCTGTAAAGGATGAAACGGGGACCTACGTGTACGCCGATGACGGCATTTACTATGATATCGCCGCCGGTAGCACTTTTACATTATACGCGGACTACCAGTTGGGAAGCGATACGGGGGCATGTCAGTATTTGGATGGCGATACTTTGCAAGCCGTAGAAAATCCCTTAAAACGTTACGCATTCCGCATCGATACTTACTATGAGATTAAAAATGCCGGCGCGAATGATAATGTAATGGGCAGCCGATACATAGAAATCGGGAGCAGTAAGGTAGTTGTCAACAGTAACGAGGAAGAGTACGTGAAGTTAAATGGGGGCCAAGGGAACGAGGCATATAAGAAAATAAAAGGAATTGGCGGCGAAATACTGATCAAACGGGCCATTGTGGCTGGAGGCGGTATATCGGGACTCAGTGGGGTAATGGTAGCAGTAACGAGTAATGGGACGGTTGTCAGCAAAGTAAGTAAAAAGGAAGTCTATGCCACGAAGGAAGTACAGATCGAGATGGAGGGTGGAAAGCTGTGTTCCATAAATGATGCGAAGGTATATTTGAAAGGGACGCCAGATACTTTGCTTGGGGATGCGGTCGATAAAACAGGAAAGATAAACATTTTTGTAAAAAATCAATCGGGCGATGCCGTACGCGTTTCGAAGTTGAGTGAGCGGTATGAGGTGGCGGAAAATGAAGGAGGGGATTACATAAAATTAGATGGAATGTACTACAGTCGGCGGAATAAGGATCTGACTATAAAAGTGAAGTACAAAAATGACAGCGAAAGTTTATTGTCTAAAGCGTTGGATAATAATGATCCGCGGATAGAGTTTTATGTGGACCGAGAAGAGGGGATAAGGGTTCAGCAGGTAAACGAAGATTGCTATAGAGAAGAAGCGACAGGCAAATATTATGCGCTTAAAACGGTTACAAGCAATGATTATCTGGCAGCCATTAGAAAACGTGCGGGAGATGACAATACGATTGGGGTAGGGGACAAATACATTATCAAAGACGACGGAAGTTACCAAAAAATAGAGAATTTAAACGATAGCCAACGCTACAATTTACACGGGAAAGGGAGCGGATTATTTAAAATTTACAGCATGGGGGTTGAGAACAATCTCATTGACGACGGTAGCGTTCAGTTTACTCAAGATACCTCGGGAATGTATTATTTAAAAGGAGGTATTTACTATAAAATTTACAAGATTACGACGGAAGCGGAAAAGATAATAGCCAATAGTAAGCCCGGTGGAAAGGATTTTGCGCTAAAGGATCCAAATAAAGAGGAGACATACGAAGAATACATAATCAATGACAAAGGGAGTTGTGAAAAAGTTAGCAATATATCGTCACAGCGGTATAAGTTAACTAAATATGCAGGCATTAATCAAAATTGGAGTACAAAGGCGGTGAAGGCGGGGAATAAATTTTATGATTTAGCGAAATTCCAATTAGTGGTGAAGAGGAATGGTACGTTGAATGTGTTTAATGGTGGAATTGATGAGTTAAAGAGTAGCAATGAGGCATACATGGCGCCATACGTTGTACCGATGGGGGTAGATTTAGGGAGTTATGGGGCGGATAGGGCGCTAAAGGTGGAAGGGAATGATGCGGTGAGGGGGGATTTTGGACTATACGAGATAAGGGAGGAGATAAAGGGAAGTGCGGTAACGGCAGGGTATAGTACAGAAGAGGGGAGAGGGGATTATATAAGAGGGGTGGATGGGAAGTTATATAGCGTAGGGGACATATCGGTGAGAGTAGACGGGGGGTATAAGAGTTATCAAGGGTTAGAATATATAATACGCGGATGGGGATCGGAAGCGGAAG